>JAEWSV010000083.1 GCA_023398155.1 Spirochaetota bacterium | reverse complement strand
CGGGCCATCCTCAAGCGGCTCCATACGCTCAACGCGGCGAGCGGCGCCGCGGAGATCCTCAAGATCGTGGATCTCTTCCGCGCCTCCACCGGCATCGCCATACGCATCGACTTCGGCAACGCGCGGTCTTCCTGGGGACGTAGCCTGGACTATACGTTCTACCGCATCATCCAGGAGGGGCTGGTCAATGCGGTGAAGCACGGCAAGTCCACGGAGATTTCCATCGTGTTCTGGCAGACGGATGAAGAAGTCATCCTTACCATAGCGGATAACGGGGCGGGGGGAACGGAGGAGGAAGCCAAGAAGGGCATCGGCCTCCTCGGCATGCAGGAACGGCTGGAGCGTTTCGGCGGCAGGCTGGAAGCCTGCCGCTATCCGCACGGCTTCACCCTGCGGGCGGTGGTTCCCCTCGTGCGGGCGGACGCGGAGGCCGAGCGGTGAAGACTATAAAGCTGATGTTCGTCGATGACCAGAAGCTGTTCATCGAAAGCCTCACGCAGATCCTCAAGAAAGTGGATAAGGCGATCAAGGTGATCGCCTGCGCGTACGACGGAAGGGAAGCCGTCGACCTGGTAGCCCGCGAGGTTCCCGACGTCATCGTCATGGACATCCGCATGCCGGTCATGAACGGAGTGGAGGCGGTCAAGGCTATCCGCGCGTCCCATCCCGAGGTCAAGATCATCATGCTCACGACCTACGACGACGACGAATACGTCAAGGACGCGCTCCGCTCCGGCGCCGCGGGGTATCTCCTCAAGGACATCCCCATCGAAGATCTCGTCCTCCAGATCAGGAGCGTCTGTTCGGGGAACGTGGCGCCGATCTCCCAAAGCGTCCTTGAAAAGCTCACGCTCAACATCGCCGAGGGACCGAGCTCGGAAACGCCGCCTTGGCTCGACGAGCTTTCCCGGACGGAACGGCGCATACTCAAGTACATCGCGGAGGGCTTCGACAACGAAGAGATCACCGACGCGGTTTGCCTGGCCGAGCAGACGGTTCGGAACTACGTCCACAAGATCTACGAGAAGATCGGGGTGTGGAACCGCGCCCAGGCCATCAAGCTGGCGCGCCGGTATTCCGCGTCGTTGTAGGGAGTTCTCCGCGGGCCGGTACAAATCGAGTACAAAAATGGTATTTCCGCGTGTATCGCGTTCGGCCGGAGCGCCCCTACAATCCTCTCGATGGCGGGGACTACGTCGCCGCCTAAGAAATCGGAAAGGAGGGTTGTATGAAAAGAACGCTTACGGGCATAGCCATCGCGCTCCTCGTGGCCGCCCAGACGGTCGTCGCCGCGGACGTGAAATTGACCTTCGTGTACTGGGGGAGCCCCAACGAAGACGCAGCCATGAAAGATGCCTTCAAGGCCTTCGAAGCCGCGAATCCGGGCATCGTCGTGGAGCCGATGTACATCCAGGGCGATATCTCGGGTACCGAGTACGCCGCGAAGCTGCGGGCCATGGCGCAGACGGGCACGCTGCCCGACCTGGGCTACTTCCGCCCCGACCAGTTCGGCGAGTTCGCCACCGCCGGTTACATGCTGGACCTCACCGACCGGGTGAAGAAGGAGAACCTGGACAAGGACTACCTGCCGCAGGTTTGGCTCAAGGCGAAGAACCGGATCTACGGCTCTTACTCCGCCGCCGAGTGCCAGGTCCTGTTCTACAACAAGGACGTCCTCAAGAAAGCCGGCGTCCCGCTCCCGCCCGCCGACTATACCAAGGGTTGGTCTTGGGACCAGTTCGTGGATTATTGCAAGAAGGTAACGACGGACGTCGCCGGTAAGCATCCCGGCGAGAAAGGGTTCAACGCCGACCGCATCGCCACATACGGCGTGAGCTACCAGCTCTGGCACGCCATGCTGACCCCGCCCCTCTGGAGCGGCGAGGGCGGTATCGTGTCGGCCGACGGCAAGCAGTTCCTCATGGATTCCCCCGCCTCGGTGGACGTGATCCAGAAGATCGCCGACCTCATCAACGTGCACAAGGTCATGCCCTACACGAGCCCGTCCTCCACCTCCCAGGCCGGCCTTCCCGCGCCGCCCGTCATGCTCGCGAACGGCCAGCTCGGCTTCTATATCACCGGCCAGTGGGAGCTCCTCGACATCGCCAAGATGGACTTCCCGATGGGCATCGGCGCCCTCCCCATCATCAAGAAGCCGGCTCAGATGTACGTTTCCGGCGCCTCGGTCATCTTCAAGTCTTCCAAGCACCCTGAGGAAGCCTGGAAACTCCATAAGTGGATGATGACCCCCGACAAGACGCTCAACCTCTACGCCAGCGGCCTCTGGATGCCGACCAAGGCCTCTTGGTATAGCGACCCCGCCGAGCTCAAGAAGTGGACGGACAACGCCGCCCATCCGGCCGAATACAAGGCCGCGGTCCTGGACTCCATGAAGGTCGCCCAGACCATCCCCGAAGACGCGGTGAAGAACTACACGCAGATCGTCAACGAGTGCGTGAATCCCCAGCTCGACCTGGTCTGGCTCGGCGAGATCTCCGCGAAAGACGCCATGAAGAAGGCCGCCGGCCTGGTCAAGAAACTCAAGCTGATGCAGGGCACCTGGTAAGGCACCACTAATTACGAGCGGGCGATCCGCGGAAAGGCAGTCCATCCGGCCTCAGGCCGGGTCAAGCCTTTCCGCGGTTGCCGATGCCGCGGCCTCAGATGCCGCGGCCTCAGAGGCCGGGAGCTAACGAATGAACGGAACGAAGACCGAACGCGGCAAGATCGTCAGGAAGATGGGCCGCGGCGGATTCCTCGAGAAATACAACAACTTCTGGGGCTGGCTCTTCATGACTCCGGTGGTGCTCGGCCTTACCCTCTGGGTGGCCTTCCCCCTCCTGGTGAGCCTCTTTTCAAGTTTCACCAAGTGGGACCTCATCACCCCTCCCCAATTCGTCGGATTCAGGAACTACGTGGACATGTTCGTGATGGATCCCCTGTTCTGGCAGTCCGTGAGCGTCACCCTGCGCTATACGGTCTTGGGCGTAACCATCCAGATCGTCCTCTCTTTCGCGGTAGCCATGCTCCTCAATATGGACGTGAGGGGCCGTAACTTCTTCAGGACCATCTTCTACCTGCCCTCCCTCGTGCCCGTCATCGTGGCGTCGGCGCTCTGGATGTGGCTCTACAACCCGCAATTCGGGCTTTTCAATATTACGCTGACTTCGATGGGGCTATCGCCCTTGAAATGGGTCTACGGCGTGCGGTCCGTCATCCCGAGCCTCATCCTCATGAGCCTCTGGGGCATCGGCAACATCGTCATCGTGTTCCTCGCCGGGCTCCAGGATATCCCCAAGGAGCTCCTGGAGGCGGTGGACCTGGACGGCGGTTCCGCCGCGCATCGCCTCCGGCACATCATCCTTCCGCTCATGACCCCGACGATCCTCTACAA
>JAEWSV010000076.1 GCA_023398155.1 Spirochaetota bacterium | reverse complement strand
GCGAAGCAGACCAACACCGGCGACAACAGCGAGCAGATCGCTGCGGCGCAGGGCTACATCCGCGACGGCGTGAACTATCTCCTGATCTCGGCCGCGAACGCGTCCGGTTGGGACAACGTCCTCCAGTCCGCGAAGAAGGCCGGCGTGACGGTCTTCCTCTTCGACCGCCTCATCCAGACGGATGCCGCGAACTTCCAGGCCGCGCTCGTTTCCGACATGGCCGCCGAAGGCGCCACGGCGATGAATTGGGTGCTGGGCCAGAACCTCGGCAAGCCCAACGTCATCCTCATCCGCGGCCAGCTCGGCTCCGCCGCCGAACAAGGCCGCAGCGCCGCCGCGCTCAAGGCTCGCGATGAAGGCAAGATCAACATCGTAGCCGACGGAACGGGCGGCGACAGCTGGAGCCTCGAGGAAGCGCGCAAGGTCGTCGAAGCCGCGATCGCCGCGGGCAAGGATTTCAACGTCATCTACGCCCAGAACGACGGCATGGCGCAGGGCGCCGTCCAGGCCCTCGACGCGGCCGGCATCACCCACGGCAAGAACGGCAAGGTCAAGGTCCTCGGCTTCGACTTCAACCGTTTCGCGCTCCGGAACGTCCAGGCCGGCTACTGGGATTGCGACGTCCAGTGCAGCCCCCGCCAGGCGGCCGAGATCTCCCGCTGGATCAAGATGAAGGCTTCGGGCGGCACGCTCCCGACCGGCGTCGTCTACCAGAAGGAAATCTTCGCCGATACCGCCACGATCACCGACGACCTCATCACCAAGCTGGGAATCAACGACGATCCCGGTAAGGGCGTGATCACGAAGTAACTTTCTTTGACGAGATTTCGCGACCTTCAGGTTGCGTACGCGGTGCGGGGGCCGGATTCGATCCGGCATACCGCACCGCGATTACTATGTGTGGAACCCGAAGGAGGCCTTTAGGTGCGGTCGGACAAGGTGCTTGAGATGCAGGGTATCTGCAAATCCTTTCCAGGGGTCAGGGCTCTGCACAACGTGGACTTCGCGCTCAGAAGGGGCGAGGTCCATGCCCTCATGGGCGAAAACGGAGCGGGAAAATCCACGCTGGTAAAAGTTATGACCGGAGTATACGAGAAGGATGCCGGCCAAATCACCATTGAAGGTAAAGCGATCCACTTCAAGTCGCCGCAGGAAGCGCAAAACAGCGGGATCGGTACGGTCTATCAGGAGATAACGCTCTGCCCCAACCTGACCGTCGCGGATAATATGTTCATCGGCCGCGGCCGATACTCTTTCGTACAGTGGAAGCGGATGAACGCGAAGGCTAAAAAGCTGCTGGATTCCCTCGGTATTCCGGCGAGGCCTACCCAAGAGCTTTCGAGTTGCTCGCTCGCGGTTCAGCAAATGATCGCGATCGCCCGCGCGATCGATATGGATTGTAAGATCCTCATCCTGGACGAGCCGACGTCCTCCCTCGACGAAGACGAAGTGCGGAAGCTCTTCGACCTCATGCGGGAACTGAAGTCCCGCGGTGTCGGGATCGTCTTCATTACCCACTTCCTCGATCAGGTATATGAAATCAGCGATAGGATTACCGTCCTGCGCAACGGCGTGCTGATTGGAGAATACGAAGCGTCCGCGCTACCCCAATTCGAACTCGTCTCCAAGATGATGGGAAAAGCGCTCGAAGACGTCGAAAAGATGAAGAAGCATGAGACGTCGGAACGCAAAGACCGGGTTCCCGTCTTTGAGGCCGCCGGGCTGACGAGCGCCGCGGGCGTTAAGCCCTTCGACTTCGCGATACGGAAAGGCGAGGTGAACGGATTCACCGGCCTGCTCGGTTCAGGGCGCAGCGAGAGCGCACGGGCGATTTTCGCCGCGGATAAAGTGACCGGCGGCGTTGTCAAGATGAACGGAAAGAACGTGAAAATCGGCGAGCCGATACACGCGATGAAACTGGGAATCGGATATCTTCCTGAAGACCGCAAGGGCGACGGGATCATCGCCGATCTTTCGGTGCGCGATAACATAATCCTGGCCCTGCAAGTCATGAAGGGATTCTTCAGGCCGCTTTCGCGGAAGCAAGCGGAAGCGTTCGCAGACGAATACATAAAGCGCCTCAATATAAAGACCCCATCTCCCAACACGCCGATCAAGTCCCTCTCCGGCGGCAACCAGCAGAAGGCCATCCTCGCCCGCTGGCTGCTCACGCACCCCGAGTACCTGATCCTCGATGAGCCCACCCGAGGAATAGATGTCGGGACTAAAGTGGAGATCCAGAAGTTGGTGCTCGAGCTCGCCGAAGAAGGAGTAAGCGTGACCTTCATTTCCTCCGAGATCGAGGAAATGCTCAGGACTTGCTCTCGGCTCATCGTCATGAAGGACCGTCAAATCGTCGGAGAATTAACCGGAATGAACTTAACGCAGAGCGATGTCATGCACGTGATAGCGCGGGGAGGAGTGTAAGCATGGGCAGGGCGAAAGCGCACGGATCTCATCTATTCCTTCCCCTCTCGGTCCTGGCGATCCTCGTCGTGATCAACCTGATCAAGGGCGCCGATTACTTCAGCATGACCGTGATAAACGGAGCCTTGTACGGGAACATACCGAATATCCTGTTCGGGGCTTCGGAATTGGTTATCCTGGCGATCGGCATGACCTTGGTGACGGCGTCATCACGAGGGCAAGACATAAGCGTCGGCGTGGCGGGCGCCATCACGTCCGCCGTATTCGTCCAGATCCTCTTGAATACCGGCGACATCACCTGGCTGACCATCGTTTCGGGTTTCCTGGTGAGCTGCGCGGTCGGCATCGCGATCGGCGCGTTCAACGGCTCCCTAGTCGCGGTTTTTAAGGTCCAGCCGATGGTCGCGACCCTCATACTCTTTACGGCGGGCAGGTCCATCGCCTTCATGATCGACGGGAAATTGTCCCCCGTACTGGCGAACGAACTGACCAGTCAAATCGGCGGCGTGATGCCGGGAGTGCCGATACAGACTCCGATAATCCTGACGGCCGTCTTCATCGCCTCCATCGCGGTGATCCTCAAGATCACGAACCTCAGGCTCTACGTGGAATCCGTCGGGATCAACGATAAGGCCGCTCGCTTGAACGGCATCGACCCGACGAAGATCAAGATGCTGACCTACATGATGCTCGGAGTATGCACCGCGGTAGCGGGTTTCATCGCCGTCACCAAGGCCGGGCGCCACGACAGCGTCAATCTGCTCAAGTACGTCGAGATGGACGCGATCCTCGCCGTCGCCATCGGCGGCAACGCGCTCGGCGGCGGGAAGTTCAGCATTTCCGGATCCATAATCGGGGCGTATACCATCGAGGTCCTGAGCAGGACCCTGCTGAGGCTGGAAGTCGGCACCGAGACGATCAAGGCCTTCAAGGCCGTCTTCATCATCCTACTCATGGTCGTGGCGTCGCCCGAGGTCCGGGATTATGCCAAGAAAGCAGTACGGCGAATTCGGGGCGGAACCTACGGCGGCACCGTACTGACGACCGGCGTATCGGAAGCCGCAGCGGTTTCCTTCCCGGACTCCGCGGCTTCCGGACCGAGATCCGGCGCGAAGAAGGGGGTGTAGGGTGCGGTCTACACATGCGGCAAAACCGAAAGACGCGTTATCGAATTCGAATCTCCTGTTCCTCATCGCGGCGGTCATTTTCGTGGTCATGTACGGATTCGCGATGCTCCGGTATCCGGGCAGCTTCCTGCAGTTCCAGACCTTCTTTGACCTGTTCAGCCTGAACGCCCCGCTCATCATCCTGACGCTCGGCATCAGCATAGTCATGATC
>JAEWSV010000028.1 GCA_023398155.1 Spirochaetota bacterium | reverse complement strand
AAGTTCGGGCTGATCACCGTGCTCAAGACGACCATGAAGGCCAGGACGAGATAGATGCTATACGACTTGGTGAACCGTGCCCACGTAAGCCGCGCGTTGCCGTACAAGTTCAATTCGATACCCCCCGCTTTTCAACGCCGGTAGCCAACTTCATGATCCGTTCTTGCGAGAACTCGCTTCTCGAAAGTTCCCCCGCGATTCGGCCCTTGCACATGACGTAGATCCGGTCGCACATGCCGATGAGTTCCGGCAATTCCGACGACACCATGACGAGGCCCTTCTTCTCCTTGGCCAGCGCGACCATGAGCTTGTAGATCTCGTACTTCGCGCCCACGTCGATGCCCCGAGTCGGTTCGTCCATGATAAGGATGTCCGGGTCGCTCAGCATCCATTTGGCGAGTACTACTTTCTGCTGGTTGCCGCCGCTCAAGGCTTCCACCATGGTGTCCAGGGAGGGAGTCTTGACGTTCATGCGCTCGCAGATCCGGGAGACCGCCTCATCCTCATCAGCTTCATGCAGGCGCCCGCCGTGGATGAAGCGGCGGAGGCTGGATATCGTGACGTTCTCGCGCACGCTGCGCACGGGGATGATGCCGAAGCGCCTGCGATCCTCGGAGAGCATAGTCATCTTGGCCGCGATGCTGTCCTGCACGGAGCGGACGGCGATCGGCTTCCCGCGTATGGCGATAGTTCCACCTTCGTACCGATCAAGGCCGAAGAGGGCGCGCATCACCTCGGTCCGCCCCGCGCCGACGAGGCCCGCGAAGCCGATGATCTCGCCTTCTGCGACCTTGAAGCTGATGTCGCGGAAGGCGTCGCCGCGGAGACCTTCCACCGCGAGGAGCTCGGCTCCCGCGCGCACTTCTTCCTTGGGGAAGCTCGAGTCTAGCTTGCGGCCGACCATCATGGAGATGACCGTATCGATATCTATCTCGTCCCGGCTCTTGGTCCCCACCACCGAGCCGTCGCGCAGCACGGTGATCTCGTCCGCGACCCGGAAGATCTCGTCCATCTTATGGGAAATGTAGATGATGCTCGTGCCTCGGCTTTTGAGCGCGGCGATCTTCTCGAAGAGCCTATCGACCTCGGCCAGGGTGATGGCCGACGTCGGTTCATCCATGATGATGATGCCCGCGTCGTTGGAGATGGCCTTGAGGATCTCGAGCATCTGGATGTCGGAGACTGAGAGTTCCTTTACCTTCTGGTCGCTTCGGTAGGGGAGGCCTTCCGCTTCCAGGAGCTCGGTCGTCTTTCGCCGTATCTCTTTCCAGTCCACCCTGCCCAATTTTGTGACGGGCAGCCGACCGGTGAACAGGCTTTCCTCCACCGTAAGCTCGGGGATGAAATTGAGCTCCTGGAAGATCATGGAGATGCCGGCCTTCCTGGCCTGGATGGGGTTCCTGATGTGGACGGGTTTACCGTCGATCAGGATCTCCCCCTCGTCCGGCTGGTAGACGCCGTTGACGATCTTCATGAGGGTGGATTTTCCCGCCCCGTTCTCTCCGCAGAGGACGTGGACGGTCCCTTTCTTGACGGACAGCGAGATGCCCGACAAGGCCCGGACCCCGGGGAACGACTTGGAGACGTTTTTTACCTGGAGCTTCAACTCGTCCATTGATCCCTCAATTGAAAGGCACCGGGGTTTCCGCCCCGGTGCCCCCGATTCAGTATACGCCGCTTTCCCTTACAGGGCGCCGGCTTTCTTGTGCATGTCGATGTACTGCTGCACGTTCTCTTTGGTGACGGCGGGGTTGTCGATGTCGGTGTCGATCGGACCCTTCGTCTTGCCGGTGAGGAGGCCGTGGACGGTGGCGAGGTTCTTCTCGGCCAGGGCGTAGGCGCTCTGCAGGGTCGTGGAGGTCATGACGCCGGACTGGATGAGCAGGCAGGCTTCGGCCGTGCCGTCGACGCCGTAGGCGAGGATGCCCTTGAAGCGCCCGTCGTTCTTCACGACTTCCAACGCTCCGGCGGCCATGTTGTCGTTCATGGAGATGATCGCGTCGATCTTGGGGTTCGCTTGGACCCAGTCTTCCATGAGGTTCATCGCCTCGTCCTTGTTCCAGTTGGCGATCTGCTCGCCGACGATGGTGACGTCGGACCGCTTGGCGAAGAACTCGGAGCCCCAGCTCTTGCGGCGGGCATCGGCGTGGAAGTTTCCGGGCGGGCCGTTGAGCACGACGACCTTGGCGCCCTTGGGAACCTGGCTCAGGGCCATCTTGGCCTGGACCGCGGCCTGGGCGAAGGGGTCGGCGTCCACGGAGTTGGCGCCGGCGATGCCGGAGATGCGGGCGTTCGTGGTGATGGCGATGATCCCGGCCTTCACGATCTTCTCCACGTAGGGGCGCTGGGACTCGCCGTTGTTCGGCTGGACGATGATCGCGTCGAACTTGGAGGTGATCGCGTTCTCGATAAGGGAATTTTCGATGTCGTCGTTGGCCTGGCCGTCGAAGACCTTGAGCTCGATGTCGGGATACTTGGCGGCCTCTTCCTTGATGGCGTTGGCGAGCCAGGCGGCGAACGAGTCGGCCTGGGCACGGGCGATGTACGCTACCTTGTACTTCTTGGCGCCGGAGCCCTCGGCTCCTCCGGCGGCGAACGCGGTGCCGGCGACCATGGCGGCGACCAGCAGACTGACGATTACCTTCTTCAAGATGTCCTCCTTCTGGAAATTGGCAAACAAACAAATCCTGCCTTTCAATATTGCGCAAAAATATCTGGGATTGGCATAAACCTGCTTGTCTGGGCCCATTATACCTCGGCCTAGTTGGTTGTCAAGAAAAATTTTGCATAATTCGTTATCTGGTTATATGTATATATATTATAGAAATAAACTTATTAGATAAATGGATATCGAGTGTTTTATATCTATATTTGCGCAAAATAAGTAATAATTTGCGCTATAAAGTTGACAAGAATTGTGATCCGTGCCACTTTCGTTTGTAGCAGCCGCGCGACGCGCTCCGCCGCGCGCAAGGGAGGCAAAGATGCGAGCGCTCGTTCTTGAAGAAGTGAACCGCTTAGCGATACGCGACTTCCGTATCGAGGAAACACTCGGGCCCCACGACGTGAGGGTCGAGCCGAAGTTCGTCGGCATCTGCGGAAGCGATGTCCACTATTATCAGCACGGCCGGATCGGGGATTTCGTCGTGAAGGAGCCCATGATCCTCGGCCACGAAGCGAGCGGCATCGTGACGGAAGTCGGCTCGGCGGTATCCGCCCTGAAAGTCGGCGATCGCGTCTGCATGGAACCGGGAATTCCCGATTTCACGAGCGCGGAAACTCTGGCCGGCATGTACAACCTGGATCCTTCCGTGCGCTTCTGGGCGACCCCGCCCATCCACGGCTGTATGCGCGACTCGGTGGTCCACCCCGCCTCGCTCACCTTCAAACTCCCGGAAAACGTCTCCCTTGAAGAGGGCGCGCTCGTTGAGCCGATGGCGATCGGCGTTTATTCCGCCAAGACCGCCCGGATCGAACCCGCGGACACGGCCCTCGTGTTCGGCGCGGGGACCATCGGCATCGTCACCGCGCTCGCTGCGCTCGCCTCTGGCTGCTCCAAGGTGATCCTCTCAGACATCAAGGAAGGCAAACTCGACCTCATCAGGAAGGCCTATCCGCGCAACATCATCTGCGTCAATTCCGCGCGGGAATCGCTCGACGACGCCGTGGCGGCCATCGCTCCCGGCGGCGTCGACATCGTCTTTGAGGCGAGCGGAAGCCCGCAGGCGCTCTCTTCCTTCACGCGCTTCACGCGTCCCGGCGGGCGCGCGGTGCTCATCGGCATGCCGGCAGCTCCTTCGGCCATCGACGTGGTCGGCGCCCAGGTCAAAGAGATCTCCGTTTCCACGATCTTCCGCTACCGGAACATGTATCCCCGGACTCTCAGGCTGATGTCCTCGCTCTCCTTGGACGGCAAGCCCCTGATCACGCACCGATTCTCCTTCGCCGACTCCCTCGCAGCGTTCAAGTTCGCGGCGACGGGTCCGGAGGACGCGGTAAAGATCATGATCGAGTTCTAACCGAGCCTCGTGTCTCCGCGGGCCGGAAACGCGCACCTGGGCGCGTGGGGCCGGCCGCGGCGCGTGCGGCTGACCGCGGCGCCTGCGAGGTCGCCTAGAACGAGGCCGCGAGCTTGTCGAGGAGTTGTTTCCAGTTAGTCGCGGAGTGGTCTCGGGCCTCCGCGGTCGGAATGTTCGTCTGGGTAATGACGAGTTTCGTGCCGCTCTCCGCCGGGATGAATTCGTTCTTCAAGACCTGGATCAAGTCGGGATCCGGCTTCGGGCCCCAGAACGAGGTCCAGTACGTGTAGACGAAGAGCGAGGGCCGCTCGTAGACTTTGAGCGTCCCTTCGTCCCTGAACTTCTTGCCTTCCCATTCGCCGCTCCAAACTATGGGGCTACCGACCTTCCAATCGCATTCGACCGTGATGCCCTCATAGGCCTTGGCGAAGCCTTCGCTCGTCGCGAAGGCATCCCAAAGCTTCGTGGCGCTCACCGGGAACACGCGCTCGACCACCGCCTCGAATCGTTCTTTCGTCATGGCTTTCTCCTTACCTTTCTTAATATATGACCGTGACAATAATTAATATTTAAAAAACGCGACAGGTGTCCTACGCTTCACCCATGGTCGTCGCTGCCCGCGATCCAGCGAACGGAGTCCTCGATTTCAGCGAGGCGCTCCACAATTTCACGCTACGGCGCCTCCAGCCGTCCGCGACCCTCGCTCCCTGGGTGGAGACGTATTGGGAGGTTCGCTGGGAACTTCCGAGCGGGGCCGCGCATCGCCAGACCAATCTTTCCCACGCCTGCTGCAACGCGACGGCCGAGGAAGACGGCTCCTGGCTCTACGGCGTTCCCGGACCTACCTTCGTGCGCGAGATCTCCGGCGCCGGCCGCGTCTTCGGCATCAAGTTCCGTCCCGGCGCCTTCTACCCGTGGTTCCGCAAGCCGCTCCGGCCGCTCTTCGATCGGCGCGTGCCGCTCTCCGAAGCCTTCGGGGAGGCCGCGGAAACGTGGCGGGCGCAGGTCGCCGCGGAGGAGGACTTTTTCCGTCGCGCGGAGCTTACCGAGGCCGTCTTCGCTCCGCTTAGGCCCGCGGACATTTCCGGTGAGGCCATCCGCTGCGCCGAGCGCATCGCTCAAGACCGTACCCTCCTGCGCGTGGAGGACGTCTGCGCGGCGACCGGCCACGACCTGCGCGGCCTGCAACGCCTTTTCCATCGGGAAATCGGCGCGAGTCCCAAGGAAGTCATACGTCGCTACCGCCTCATGGAAGCGGCCGAGCGGCTGGCCAAGGAAGACGACCTAGCCGGCGGCGACCTCGCGTACTCGCTCGGTTACGCGGACCAAGCCCACTTCATCCGGGACTTCAAGGCGGTGACGGGCGCGTCCCCCGCGGCGTACCGGAAACGGCAAAATTATTCGTGGAACCGCTTGCATTAGAGCGCGCTCGAACGTGTATGCTGATCTTCGGGTCCGGGAGCTCGGACATGAGGAGATCGAAGATGCTGTATAGAGAATTAGCGGGCGAGCGGGTATCTCAACTCGGGTTCGGGGCTATGCGCCTGCCGACCCGCGACGGCGCCATCGACGAGGCCGAGGCCATCGCGATGATCCGCGATTCCATCGAGGCGGGAATCAACTACGTGGACACGGCGTGGCCCTACCACGACGGAGCGAGCGAGCCGCTCGTGGGGAAGGCCCTCCGGGAGGGATATCGCGATCGCGTCTTCCTCGCGACCAAGTCGCCCATCTGGCTCCTCAAGAAGAGCGAGGACTTCGATTCCTTCCTGGATCGGCAGCTGGCTCGGCTCGAGACGGATCATATCGATTTCTACCTGCTCCATGCCCTCAATACCCCTTCCTGGGAGACCTGCCTGAAGTTGGACGCCCTCGCCTTCGGCGAGCGGGCCAAGAAGGCGGGGAAGATCCGGCATTTCGGTTTTTCCTTTCACGACGACTTGGCCACGTTCAAGAGGATCTGCGACGCGTACGACTGGGAGTTCTGCCAGATCCAGTACAACTTCCTGGATCGGAAGGAGCAGGCGGGCGAAGAGGGGCTCCGCTACGCGCGGTCCAAAGGCATCGACATCGTGGTCATGGAGCCGCTCCGGGGCGGCAATCTCGTGAGCCCCATCCCCGCGTCCGTCCGCGCCCTCTACGACGCGCAGCCCGTCAAGCGCTCCGCCGCCGACTGGGCCCTCCGCTGGGTGTGGAACGAGAGCGACGTCGCGGTGATCCTGAGCGGTATGAGCACGCGGCGGCAGGTCGAAGAAAACCTGGCCACCGCGGCCGACGCCGCGGCCGGAAGCCTGGGCGCCGCTGAGCTCGCGATGATCGATCGGGCGGAAACCGAATACCGGCGCCTCATGCCGGTAGCCTGCACGGGTTGCGGTTACTGCATGCCGTGTCCGGCGGGCGTGAACATCCCGCGCAATTTCGCCGTGTTCAACGAGTACTACATGTTCGAGCGGAGCGCCGCCGCCAAAGGCGGTTATCAGTGGGTAGACGCGGACCAGCGCGCGGACAAGTGCGTGGAGTGCGGCGCCTGCGAGGAGCTCTGTCCCCAGCATATCGCCATACGGGAGAACCTGAAGCGCGTGGTCGCGGAAATGGCGTAAGCCCGGAATTAGGATCGACGTATACCGCCCCTCGCGGAGAATGCCCCGGGGGGCGCGGGCGGGGCGATTCGATGAGCGCCGATCCGTCAGGGCGCGCCCGATGTATGGCGTCCGCGGCGCTTTCCATTGCGCCCCCTCCCCAGTAGCCCTCCATCCCAAAGCTTCGTGGCACTAGAGAAGCTTTTCGTTGACAGATTTCCGGAACTCCCGCTACACTCAGTATACGCGTGTGATCAACGCGCGTAACTTTCAGAGGAGGGAGAGATGCAGCAACTCGGGAAAAGAACCAAGGGAATGGCGCGGAGCCTGCTGGGAGCGGCCGCGCTCGTCGCAGCGACGGTATTCATGGCCTGCGATGTCGGCGGCGTCGTTACGGCCGCCGATGAGGGGGCCGTCGCGGAGGACCGGGCGGTTATACCTGCGTACGCCAAGGGCGTGGACATCTCCGAGGCGTACTACGCTGCCGGCAAGGGCGTGGTATTCAAGGATACGAACGGCACCGCGAAGGCGCCTCTCCAGATCTTCAAGGACCACGGCTATACCTGGGCCAGGGTCCGCCTCATGGTGGACGGGACGACCGACTATGCCCTCTTCCAGGACATGACCTACGTGAAGGCCGCGGCCAAGGATATCAAGGCCAAGGGCATGAAGTTCCTCCTGGACCTGCACTATTCCCACTGGTGGGCCGATCCCGCAAACCAATGGATCCCGAATCGGTGGAAGTCGTACGCCAACGTCACCGCGCTGTCTTCCGCGGTACGCTCCTATACCAAGGACGTCATGGCCCAGCTCGTGGCCCAGGGGACGCCGCCCGATATGGTCCAGATCGGTAACGAGGTGAACAACGGCATGCTCTGGGATATCGGACGGCTTTCCAGCATCTCCAACTTCGCCAAGCTCGAGGCCGCGGGCGCGTACGGCATCCAGGACGGCAAGGGCAGCGCGGCCATGCCGCCCATCATGGTCCACATCGCCAAGGACATGAGCTCCTCCGCGGCGGTCACGTGGTACAAGAACTTCATCGCCGCCGGCGGGTGGGTGGACGCCATCGGTCTCTCCTACTATCCCATGTGGCACGGGAGCCAGTCTGACCTCTCCAATACCATCAAGGCGCTCCGTTCCGCCTTCAGCTGGGCGCCCGTCTGGGTCGTGGAGACCGCGTACTACTGGTCGAAGAATCAAGGCGGCTACACCGGTAGCCAAGTGCCCTATGCCCAGACTCCGGCCGGACAAGCAGCCTTCCTCGCGGCGACCAAGAACACCGTGAAGAACGCGGGCGGCAGCGGCCTCTTCTATTGGGGCGCCTTCTGGGCCCAGAGCTCCAAGTGGCTCAAAGCGCCCGGCTGGAGCAACGACGACGCCTCCCGCCGATCCCTCTTCAACGACAACGCCGTGGCGCAGCCCGGCATAGACTCCCTGTAAGAGGCGGTTTCCAGGCGGCTGCGCGCGCGCGGGCGGCGACTCGCCTCCGCGTTGCGGCGGCCGCGTTTTTCTTGAGCCGCCCTTGCCGCGCCTCCGTCATTCGCGGAATTATGGCTCATGAAAAACGCGGTGTCGCTCAGGCTCCTTTACTTTTTCAACTTCCTCAAGAGCCTGCAATTTTTCGGGGCCCTGGCCGTGCCGTTCTACCTGCACCGCGCCGGGCTCGACTATTTCCGCATGTTCGTCCTGGAGGCGATCTTCTCGTTCTGCATGATCGCCCTGGAGATCCCGACCGGGGTGGTGGCGGACCGGGCGGGCCGCAAGGTTTCCCTCTTCGCCGGAGCCCTCGCCTTCGGCGCGGGCTTCCTCGTCTTCGGCCTGACCGTCTCGTACGCCCTGCTCGTCGCGGCGGAAGCTATATGCGCGCTCGGCATGTGCCTCCTCTCCGGCGCCGACCGAGCCCTCGTCTACGAACTCGCCGTGGAGGACGGGAAGGGGGAGGGACTCGCCGAGCGGGCGGGCGCCGACGGAAGCCGCGGCGCGGATGAGTCCGGGATCCGCCGCGCGGAAAACCCCGCCGCCGTCTCCGCACGTTTCGACGCCTTCGGCACCGCGGGCATGCTCGTCGCTTTCCCCGCCGGCACCATCTTCGCGGCCTCGGGCCTGGTCCCCTACCGCGCCGCGCTCGGCCTCGTTTTCGTCGCGACCGCCGCGGCGATCGGCTTGTCGGCCTTTGTCCTCCTCTTCGTCCGCGAACCGTCGAGGGCGCCGTTCCGGGGGAGCGCCCTCCGCTCGGGCCTGGACGGCTTCTTCTCCATCTTCAAGGATCCGCCGCTCACCCGCTTCGCGCTCAATTACGCCGCGGTCTCCTCGCTTTCATTCTTCATGTTCTGGTTCTACCAGACCCTCCTCATGCGGAGCGGCTTCCCGCTGGCCTTCCAGGGTTTCGTAGCGGCGGCCTTCAACGGCGGCGCCATGCTGCTGCTCCTCTTCGAGGCTCCGGTCGAGCGTAGGCT
>JAEWSV010000623.1 GCA_023398155.1 Spirochaetota bacterium | reverse complement strand
GCTGCAGGAGCAGGTTGACCGGCAGGGTGGACGCGAGGACGATGTAGCGGCCGAGCCGGTTCGTCGTATCCAGGGTGGTGAGCGCGAAGGTGGAGACCCAGACCGCCGCGAAGAGGGTCATGAAGTTGAAGGGGAGGAAGGGCAGCATGGTGCTGACCATCTTGGCGAAGGACTGCACGAAGCGCGGGATCGCCGGCGTGGTCATGAGCTTGTCGCCGAGGGCGAGGCCACCGAAGGCCGCGATGGAGATCACGACGAGGGTGGAGAGGAAGCCTTCTACGAGCATGGCGCCGTAGCCCACGAAGAGGGCGTCGCCTTCCTTGGCGAGCTGCTTGGAGCTCGTTCCGGAGGCCACGAGGGCGTGGAAACCGGAGAGGGCGCCGCAGGCGATGACGAGCGGAACCGTCGGCCAGAAGGGCGAGGGCTGTCCGCCGATGACCTTGGCGCTGATGGAGGTGAAGACCGGGATGGCGTCCAGGCCTTTGAAGCTGATGAAGGCCGCGATGCCGCCAGCGAGGAGTCCGAAATAGAGGAAGAAAGAGGAGAGGTAGTCCCGCGGCTGCAGGAGCAGGTTGACCGGCAGGGTGGACGCGAGGACGATGTAGACGAAGATGATGAGGAAGTAGACGTCCTTGTTCCATTTCACCGGGAACATGTTGCCGAAGTAGAAGGCGACGCCGATGAGGATGAGGCCGATGAGGCTGCCCCAGCCGAGGCCGAGCGGCGACTTGTACATGACGAAGCCTGAGATCAGGGCCGCCACGCAGAAGAACACGAACGCGAAGAACACGCGTCCGTCCGCGGCGAACTGGCCGGCGACGATGTCGCCGAAGGCGGCCACGACGAGGATGCAGAGGAACATGATGAACCAACCGAAGGTCCTTCCGGCCTTCTTGCCGATCATGTCCTGGGCCACGAACTGCATGGACCTTCCGTCGTAGCGCACGGAGGCCGCGAGGGCGAGGTAGTCGTGGATGGCGCCGAGGAAGACGTTGCCGAACCATATCCAGATGAGGCCGGGGAGCCAGCCCCAGGCGACGGCGATGGCGGGGCCGGTGATCGGGCCCGCGCCGGCGATGGACGCGAAGTGGTGACCGAAGAGCACGTACTTGCTCGTCGGGATGTAGTCGACGCCGTCGCTCAGGCGGACGGACGGCGCGTCCGCGGCCTTGCCGCTGTTGAGGGCTTTATCGCGAAGGCTCTTGCCGTACGTGAAATAGAAGACCACGTACAGGGCCAGCGCGACTAGCGCTATAATGGTTGTCATCGTTCATGCCTCCAAGAGAAAGTGATTTATTCCGATGCCTCAGGATAGAACCGGTTTTTATGCCTGTCAATCATTTTGGAGTTATCGATAAAATAAACTAAATTAAACTACTTTTTTGTTGTTGCTGGAACCTACATTTTTGTAGTAACGTACGGACCATGAGTACGAACGACGAAGCGGCCCCGGTCTCCAATGAGCGCGCGGTGCGCGAATTGGAAGAACTCGGCCTTCTTTTCGATATCGCGCGGGCCCTCGATAAGCACGTGGAGCTCCGCAGCGCGCTGCGGCCCTTGCTGAGCCTCCTGGAGACCAGGGCCGGACTCGCCCGGGGAATGGTTACCCTCCTCGATCGAGCCGTCGGGGTCCTCAAGATCGAAGAGGCTTCGGGCTTCAGCGACGCGGAGAAGGACCGGGGAAAGTACCGGCTCGGCGAGGGCCTCGTCGGGCGGGTCTTCGAATCGGGGAGCCCGATCGTGGTTCCCGACCTCTCGAAGGAGCAGCGATTCCTGAACCGCGCGGGCGGTAGATCCTCCGACGACCTCGTCGGCGTCGCCTATTATTGCGTCCCGATCCGTTCGGGCGCTTCGGTGATGGGGACCCTGAGCGCCGAGCGCAGGCTCGGCGTCGACCCCGATAAGGCCGGGAGCATCTTCGCCGCCGATCGTTCCCTGCTGGAGCGTACGGCCGCCCTCGTGGCCGAATCGGCCAAACTCCGCGAGCGTATCCTGGAAGAGCAGTTCCGGCTCCGAAACGGTTCCGGTAGGGAGGACGGCGCCCCCGACACGACCGTGCGCAGCGCCGCCGCGGACAAGGTAGGTTCCCTCGTCGGGACGAGCGCGTCGATGCGGGCCGTTTATGAGATGGTGGCGCAAGTTGCGCCGAGCGACGCTACCGTCCTCGTTACCGGCGAAAGCGGGACGGGTAAGGAACTCGTCGCGGGTGAAATACATCGCTCCTCACGGCGGGCGGACGGTCCTTTCGTGAAAGTCAACTGCGCGGCCCTGCCGGAATCCATCATCGAAAGCGAGTTGTTCGGCCACGAGCGGGGAGCCTTCACGGGCGCCGTCGGCCAGCGGAAAGGCCGATTCGAGCTGGCCCACGGCGGCACGATCTTCCTGGACGAGATCGGCGAATTGTCTCCGCAGGTCCAGGTGAAGTTGCTCCGCGTCCTCCAAGAACGGGAAATCGAGCGGATCGGAGGATCGTCCACCATCAAGGTGGACGTCCGGGTAGTTGCTGCGACCAACCGGAACCTTGAGGACGAAATGCGCGCCGGCCGGTTCCGCGAAGATCTTTATTATCGATTAAACGTGTTTCCGATCCGCATCCCGCCTCTCCGGGAGCGGAAGAGCGATATCGTCCTCCTGGCCGACCACTTCACTGAGAAGTACGCCGACCGGAACGGCAAGCTCATCAAACGCATCTCGAGCCCCGCCCTGGATCTTCTCATAAGCTACCACTGGCCGGGTAACGTCCGCGAGCTCGAGAACTGTATCGAGCGGGCCGTGATCCTCTCTTCCGATATGGTGATCCATTCCTATCATTTACCGCCGAGCCTCCAATCGGCCCAGTCGACGAATACCGAACCGACTACGACCCTTGAGGCGGCCCTGTCCCGGTTGGAGAAGGAGCTCATCGTGGAGGCCCTAAAGATCGCCGGCGGAAACATGGCCGCGGCCGCCCGGAAGCTCGGGATAACGGAACGGCAGATCGGTCTCCGCGTCCATCATTACGGCATCAATTGGAAGCTCTATCGATCTACAAAAATGTAGTCCAAGGATAGTTAGGTACATTATTGTAGGAAAATACTTGTAGGTTTTACATGTTACTACTGGTGTTATTTCATTCATTAATCCAAATGATCTGAAAAATGGTTGTTTCTAACCATTTATTACATATCCGTAGTTAAAGAATGGTCTTGCTCATGGGTTTTTCCTCCTTGGCACGGTTCTAGCATTACTAGTAGTACCAAGCTTTGAGGAGGAACCTACCGTGCGAAAAAGATTAGTTGCTCTGCTCCTGCTCGGCCTCTGTATGGGTTTTGCGGCATTTGCCCAAGACGCCGTGACCGCAGAGGCCCCCATCCCTGAGTCGGTGACCGCGGCCATAGATATGATCTGGCTCATCGTCACGGGCTCACTCGTGTTCTTCATGCAGGCGGGTTTCGCCCTCGTTGAGACGGGACTGACCCGCGCGAAGAACGCCACGAACATCCTCATGAAGAACCTCATGGACTTCTGCTTCGGGTCCATCGTGTTCTGGATGATCGGCTGGGGCTTCATGTACGGCGCCGACCAGCTCGGCGGACTCATCGGGTTCGGAGACTTCTTCAAGGGGCCCATGGGCGACCCGAAGTTCTACCGCGACTGGTTCTTCCAGGTCGTCTTCGCGGCGACCGCGGCTACCATCGTCTCGGGGGCCATGGCCGAGCGGACCCAGTTCAAGTCGTACCTCATCTATACGTGTTTCATCTCGGCCTTCATCTATCCCGTTTCCGGCCACTGGATCTGGGGCGGCGGTTGGCTCTCCAAGCTCGGCTTCCATGATTTCGCCGGCTCAACGGTGGTCCATTCCGTCGGCGGTTGGGCCGCGTTGATGGGAGCCATCGTCCTTGGACCGCGCATCGGCAAGTACGTCAAGGTCGACGGCAAGACGAGCGTCAAGGCTTTCCCCGGCCACAATATCGGTTGGGCATTCCTCGGCGTGTTCATCCTCTGGTTCGGTTGGTATGGATTCAACCCCGGCTCGACCCTGTCCGGCATGAGCGCCGATATCGGTCGCGTAGCGGTCACCACCACCCTGGGCGGATCGGCCGGCGCAGTCGCGGCCCTGGTCTTCTCCTGGTTATGGTTCAAGAAGCCCGACGCTTCCATGACCCTGAACGGCGTGCTGGCCGGCCTCGTCGCGATCACCGCGCCCTGCGCCGTCGTTTCGCCCGGCGCCGCGGTGGCCATCGGCCTGATCGCCGGCGTGCTCGTCGTGCTCGCCGTCGAGTTCATCGATAAGGTCCTCAAGATCGACGATCCTGTCGGCGCGGTCTCCGTCCACGCGGTAAACGGCGTGTTCGGCACCTTGGCCGTCGGCATCTGGGGGAACGTGGAAGGCGTCTCGGTCGGCGTGCTGCACGGCGGCGGCTTCCACCAGCTCGGCGTCCAGGCCCTCGGCGTCGTGACCGTAGCCGCGTGGGCTTGCGGCGCGAGCCTCCTGCTCTTCCTGGCGATCAAGGCCGTCTTCGGGCTGCGCGTTTCGGCGAAGGACGAGCTCATGGGCTTGGACCTCAGCGAGCACAAGGCGGAAGCCTATTCCGGCTTCCAGATCTTCAGCAACATGTAAGGAGGCGTGAAAATGAAACTGATCATCGCCTATATCCAGCCCCACAAGCTCAATGACGTGAAGCAGGAACTGTACAAGGCCGAAGTCTACAAGATCTCGGTGACGAACGCGATGGGATGCGGCCAGCAGAAGGGGTACCACGAGTCGTACCGCGG
>JAEWSV010000584.1 GCA_023398155.1 Spirochaetota bacterium | reverse complement strand
CGAACCCGCGTCCTGTTACGCGTGCCGTGAACATCTACAGGTTTAGCCGCGTATTGAATTGTCGGGACCCGCTTGGCTACGCGGCGCGCGGCGGGTCCGTATCCCGGTTAATCTTGCCTTCCCCCGGTCGGGCACAAGGGTCGGCCAGCCCCTATCGTGACGGAAAGTCGGCCGCTAAGGGCGGCGCAGCCGGTTTCCGCGTTCCGCTACTTACGCAGCGAGAGCGTAACTGTCGTTGTTGGCAGTTAAAGTTTTGCCGAATGTTAGGAGGTCGGCGCTCCACCTGCAGCCCGCGACCCGAACCGTACCAGTCGAAACCGGTGCACCCCCGGATCTTAGCTCATCGATAGTATACGGTTTCTGACTTTGACGGTCAATGACGGCCCGGCGGCGTTGACGGGGGCGTCTTCCTCGGATAGCATCGGGGCGATGCATCTTGGAACAACGATTCCGGTATCGACGGCGGGCGGCATGCGCGCCTTCGATACCGAAGAGCGGGAGCTCCTGGACTACGCCGTAGCGTCCCTCCGCGGCAGGTTCGCGAGCGATGCCGAAGTTTTGGAACGCCGAATCTCGGACCTGGAGAATCTGGCCGCCGCGATATCCCGTTTCCCCTCGGTGGGGGCGATCCAATTATTAAGCGGCGTCCAGCGGGGACCGGAAACCCTCGCCTCGGCTATCCTTGACGTTTCGGGACCGGCGCGCCTGCTGCATACGCCCACCCGCGTCGTCGCGGCCCGTAGTTTCTTCGTGGCCAAGGCGCACGCCTTTTCCCTCGCGGCCCTCGCGACCGCCTATGACCATAACCTCTCCGGCCGCTTCCGCGCGGCGATTTTTTCGGTCGTTTTTTCCCTCATGGCCGAGGACGTTTACATATCCTGTCTGGACGATCGGGATTTCCCCGCGGACAAGAAGGAGTCCCTCGCCGCGGATCTCGTGTCCCTCTGGGATCAAGGGCGCGATCCTCGCGCGACGTCGCATTTCCCCGCGCTCCGCGCCCTTTGGGCCGCCCGCGAAGCCGCTCCGCCCGTATTCGGCACGATGGAAGGGGCGAGCGAACTCGTACGGCTCTCCCTCGACCTCGGCGCCGACTGGACCGCGTTCGTCGCGGACCGGATGGGAGATAGAGAGACGGTGGCGGCGCTGGAAGAATTCCTTTTCGGGCTTTCATGCGAAGAGATCGCGGAGACGCGCTCTCGGCTGCGGAGCCTCTGCATAGGGGCCGTGAGCCGGGAGGAGGTCCATTCTTTCCTCGGATCCGCAGGCGTCTATGCCCCATCCACCGACGGGGATCCGCGTACCCTCTATGAATTCTACGTGGAGCGACGCGAGGCGGCGCGCGCACGAGCCGCCTCTTCGGCTCCTGGACCCCATCGGACTCTTGAAGAGCTTTACCTCGCGTATCGCCTTGCCCAGGGGGCCTGAGCCCGTGACTTTCGCGGAGGCGATCGAGCGTCCCGCTAGCGCTCGATCGTCGCTGTCGAGGCAGAGGTCAGCTTGAGGTCCAGGTTGAACTCGCCCTCCAGCGCGAGCAGATCGCGCCTGAGCGCGGGTACTGAGACCGAACGGGGAACCGCGATCCGTGCGCGCAGGGTGAACATGGGCGCTCCGGTCCAGGGCGCCGGGGCGGTGTCGGTTTCTAATGAAGCGATGTTTATCCCGGCGCGGCGCAGTACCGTCGCGATCGAATGGACGATTCCGGGCGTATCGTAGGAGGCCGATTCCAGGAGGTAGGGTAGGGCATCCGCCGCCTCCTGAGGCGCCGCGGTGGCGCGGGCCTGGACGGTCAATCCGAGTTTCACGGCGAAGGCCGGCGCTTCATGGAATAGACGCTCCACCGCCTCCGTTTCTCCCGAGACGAGGAGGAGGGCCGCGAAATCGCCGCCGAGCAAGGCCATACGGCTTTCTTCGATGTTGCACGAGAGCGCGAGGATCTCGCGGGAGATATCGTCTACGATACCGACGCGGTCAGCGCCGACCGCGGTGACGATCGCATGGCTTCTCATTCTTCCTCCTCGATGAGGCGGGCTTCCGCGTTCACCTCGCCCGCATGTAACTCCGCGCCCGGTCCCTCCGGCCCCGCCGCCTGCCGCTCGTCGAAAGTTCGCGGAGGCCGCTTGATCGCCACGCCGCGCTCGTCAACCGCCCCGACGGATCCGTTTTGGGTGTCCTCTTCCGTTCTCGCTTCGGTCTGGAAGCCGGCCAAGGCGGACTCGAGCTCGGCGATGCGCTCCCTGCTCTTGACGCTGATCTCGTTCACGTGCACGACGCTTTCGAGGATTTCCCGAGAGCCGTTATCGATTTCCGTGATTCCGGCGAGCGCCTCGTCCGAGATCGATTGGATGTTTTCCATCGCGTCCTGGATCGCTCGATGCCGTTCGTACATTTCGGCGGTTCCGTCGCTTACGCGCTTGGTTGCCCCGATGGATTCCTTGATGGCCGCGACGACCTGTACGCTTTCCGCGGTGGTTTCCGATGCCCGATGGGCGATGTCTTCCAAGGCTCCCACGAAGCCGATGATGTCGCCGTTGATGGCATCGAACGCGCGGGCGGCCGATTCGCTCGTGTCCAGGGCGTTCGCGATCTTTGCGGTGATGGAGGTCAAAGCGTCGGCGATCCTGAGCGCGTTGTCCTGGGTGGACTCCGCGAGCTTGCGGATTTCATCCGCGACCACCGCGAATCCCTTTCCTGCGGCTCCGGCGTGCGCGCTTTCTATAGCGGCATTCATCGAAAGGATATTGGTTTGTTCGGATATCTGGTCGATGAGTTCGATGATTTCAACGATGCCCGCGATTTCACGCGATATCGTACGGATGATCTCGTTCGTCGCTTGGACCCGGTCGCCGCCGTCCAGCACCACCCGCTTGAGGCTCTCCGCGTTATGGGCCCTGTCGGCGATTTCGCGCGATACGGCGGAGACCGCCTCCACGGAGGCCGAAAGTTCGGTTCCCGCTTGGACCATGGTAACGGATTGCTTCTCTGTTTCCGTCTTGAAGGAGGAGAGATAGCGGCCGATATCGGATAGGGCTTCGGTGGCCTGGTCTATCGCCGAATCCAAGACGACGAAGCGGGTCTTGATCCCTTCGATATTCTGGTTGATCTCATTTACCGCGGCGGCGCTTTGGGCGGTCCCCGCCGAAAGCGCGTCTTTGAGGCCCGTGACGTTCTCCGCCGCCGCCTTGACCGTACCGAAGAAGCCCCGGAGCGAATCGATGAGGCTCCCGAGGTGGGAGGAAAGGAGCCCTATCTCGTCGGTTCCGAGTTTCGGCGGCCGCTCGGTGAAGTCGCGCTCCGCCACGCGCCGCATGGAGGCTTCTATCGCGATGGCGCGCTTGGAGAGCCTGCGGGAGAACACGGTCGCGTAGATGAAGGCGGCGATCGCCACGAGGACCGTGAGGAGGGGGGCGAGGATGACGGTCAACCTGATCATCGCGGCGACCCGCGTCTCGACGGCTGAATCCATTCTGGCCAATACGGCCTTGAAGGAATCGTTGGCGAGCGCCACGCGCATGAGCGCCGTATCGAAACTGTTGAAATAGAACTGATCGATGGGGTTTAAGGAGTTTTGCTGTTCCAGGCGATGCATCTCCCGCGTGAGGCCCGTAGAGGCGTTGCCTTGCAGCCGTACGTATTTCGGGATGACCGTTTTCTTGAACTCCCCGTACGCGGTGAGCGCCGCGTCCAGCTCCGTCTTCGTCAGAGACCAGAGATTCTTCGTGTTGGTGATTTGTTCTTCGACTCCGGGACCGAGCTTATCGAGCCGGGGATCGCTTTGCAGGTCTTTCAGATCGGCTTCGAACCTTTCGATGGAGGCGATCCAATCTTTTTCCAGGATGGCGGGGTCCGCCGGCAAGATAAGGAATTCGAAGGAGTTGCCCTGGATGTCGTCCCACCTTTGGACGAGTTCCGATGCGTCGTTGGCCAAATCCTTGAATCCGTAGATGGTGACGGCTTCATATACGACGATGGTCATGACGCCGAGTAAACTGAGGATGACGACCCCGATGCCGAGGAAGAGCTTGGTGTATATCTTCATGGGCGTTCCTTACTGATTCTCATACTTCTCCGTTTCCGCGTGGACGTATTCCAACTGCACGCCGGCTTTCGCGAACATGTCCTCCGAATCCGCGGCGTCGTGGTATTTCTTCTGGCAGACGACCCTGACGATGCCGCAGTTGATGATCAGCATGGCGCAGGTCCGGCAGGGCGTCATGCGGCAGTAGAGGGTGCCGCCTTCCACGCTGATGCCGCGCCGCGCAGCTTGGCAGATGGCGTTCTGCTCCGCATGAACGGTCCGCATGCAGTGGGTGGTGATGGTTCCGTCCTCGTGTACGAGCTGTTTGAGCTGATGTCCTATCTCGTCGCAGTGCGGAAGCCCCGCCGGCGCTCCTACATAGCCCGTGACGAGCAGTTGGTGGTCCTTCGCGATGACGCAGCCGGATCGTCCCCGATCGCAGGTGGCCCGTTTCGCTATGGCGTCGCATACTTCCATGAAGTACTCGTCCCAGCTCGGTCTGCGATACGTACTCTCCGCCATCGGCACTCCTCGTACACGCATTCATTGTACCATAGTTGCGCGTCGTGTAAAGATATTGGATATTTGCCGCGGATGCAATCGCATCGCAACGGAGGTTACCATGGGCGCTTCCGCCTTTCTCGCCGTCTGCCTCAACCCCACGCTCCAAAAGACGCTGCGGTTCCCCTCCATTTCCCGGGACCGGGTCAATCGATCGGCCGAGCATCGCCTGGATGCCTCGGGCAAGGGCGTGAACGTCGCCCGGGTGCTGTCCCAGCTCGGACGGCCGGCCACCCACCTGACCCAACTCGGCGGGGCCTTCCGGCAGGTCTTCCTCGATCTCTGCCTCAAGGACGACCTCCCGGTCGAGTGGGTGGAGAGCGGCAGCCAGATCCGTTTTTGCTATACGGCCATCGACGCCTCGGATGCCTCCGTAACCGAGCTCGTGGAGGAGTCGGCGCCCGTCGGTCCGGACACGGAGCGCGCCCTGCTCGAACGATTCGAGCGGATCGTCCCTTCCTTCGGCACCCTCATCGTTTCCGGAACCAAGGCCGCAGGCTACTCCGACGCGGTCGTCCCCGAGCTGACCCGTCTCGCCAAGCGGAACGGACTTCGGGTGATCTTGGACGTCCGCGGCGCGGACCTCGTCGGTAGCCTCCCGTACGGCCCGGACATCGTGAAACCGAACCTGCACGAGTTCCTCGCCACCTACCTCAGCGAATACGCGGACGCCGATGCCGACGACCGCGCGGTGCGCT
>JAEWSV010000553.1 GCA_023398155.1 Spirochaetota bacterium | reverse complement strand
GCGCGACCCTCATCGTCTTCTCCAACGACTTCGACAAGGCCCTCGCCTCCTTCGTGCTCGCGAACGGCGCGGCCGCCGTCGGTAAGAAGGTGACGATGTTCTTCACCTTCTGGGGCCTCTCGGTCATCCAGAGACGGGATAAACCACGCGTGGCCAAAGACTTCATGGGACGCATGTTCGGCATGATGCTGCCCTCGCATTCCGGCGGCCTCGCCCTGTCCAAGATGAACTTCGGCGGAGCCGGCCCCCTCATGATGAAGGCACGCATGAAAGCCAAGCGCGTCGACCAACTAGAGGCCATGATGGCTTCGGCCCGCGCCGCGGGAGTGCGCATGGTCGCCTGCCAGATGTCCATGGACATCATGGGGATTTCGGCGGAAGAGCTCATGGACGGCGTGGAGATCGGCGGCGTCGCGGCGTACATGGAGGCAGCCTCGGAATCCGGCGTGAACCTCTTCGTGTAATTGCCCAAACGGGGCTCGCCGGGCTATACACTTGCATGCGCAAGATCGTCGTCAAGTTCGGCGGCTCCAACCTCAAGACGGCCGCGGACGTCA
The DNA here is from genome assembly GCA_023398155.1 of Spirochaetota bacterium. Classification (GTDB taxonomy): domain Bacteria; phylum Spirochaetota; class Spirochaetia; order Treponematales; family Breznakiellaceae; genus JAEXTK01. The sequence continues at coordinate 6,069 of JAEWSV010000553.1, read as the reverse complement.
GGCGTTCGGCGGCCGTCGCCGCGGCCTACCGCCGGCCTCTGGTGGTCGTCGTTTCCGCCTTCTCGGGCGTCACCGATTCCCTCATCCGCGCCGTGGAGGACTCCGTCCTCTCCTTGGAGGCGGGCGAGGCGGCGGTGGACCAGCTCCGCAGCCTCCACGCGGCCGCTTTGGAAGCCCACCTTCCGCTCGGCGCCGATCGAGAGGGTACGGCGACGCTCGTGGAGGCGCGGCTCGTCGAATTGACGCGCCTCCTCCGCGGCGTCCACTACATAGGAGCGGTGCCCGATTTCGTCCGCGATACCGTACTCGCGTGCGGGGAGCGGCTCTCCGCCCCCATAGTGGCTGCAGTGCTCCGTACGGCGGGACTCGACGCGGACGTCGCCATGCCCGAGGAGATCGGCCTCGTGACCGACGGCCGCTTCGGCAACGCGAGCGCGGAAACAGGCCGCTGCGAGGAATCGGTCTCCGCGGCCCTCGGCGGCGATAGGACCTTCGTCGTGCCCGGCTTCTACGGCGTGGGCGGCGACGGCAAGATAACCGTTTTCGGCCGCGGCGGCTCAGACTACACGGCGGCCCTGATCGCCCGGTGCCTCGGTGCGGAGAGCCTCGATCTCTGGAAGGACGTCGACGGTTTCCTCTCCTGCGATCCCCGGATCGCGAACGATTCCCGCACCATCAGGGAGCTTACCTACGCCGAGGCGGCCGAGCTCTCCTATTTCGGGGCCAAGATCCTCCACCCGCGCACCGTGGAACCCCTTGAGGACGACGGCATCCCCATCCGGGTCATGAACGTGGAAAAGTTTTCCGGCTCGATCGCCCCCTTCACGGTAGTGGGTCCCGCCGTCGGCTCCGCGGAAGGGCCCGTCGTGAAGAGCGTCGCCTCCACCGACGACGCGGCCGTCGTTCGCCTGGAGGGCCCCGGCGTCGGTTCGCGGCCGGGTATCCTCGCCCGGGCCACCGGCAGGCTCGACGCGGCGGGCGTCAACATCATGAGCGTCATCACGGCCCAGACCTGCATCAACCTCCTGTTCCGGAGGGCGGACCTCCCGCGGGCACTCGCCGTGCTCCGTGCGGAGTCGGTTTCCGGCGTGCTCGCCGTCGATGCGCTCGAGGATCTCGCCATCGTGGCGGCTGTCGGCGCTGGCATCCGCGACCGGATCGGCGTTGGGGCCCAAGTTCTCGGCGCCGTCGCGGGAGCCGGCGTCAACGTGGTCCTCGCCCAGGCCGGCGCGAGCCCCGTCGCGGTTTACGTCCTCGTGCGCGCCCAAGACCGCGAGAAGAGCGTGCGGGCGATCCATGACGCCATCCTGGCCTGAGGACGGCCCCGCGGCGGCGAGCGATCCGCACGCGGGATTGGTGATAAATTTCTCGACTCCCTTGCCTTCGCGCCGCGGCCGGGTATAGGCTCGTACGGCGGAGGACCGATGCGCGAAACGAAGAAGACCTGGGACGAGATAAACGCGAAGATCGCGGCGGGCGACGCCGTCGTAGTTACCGCCGAGGAAGCGGCGGCCATGTCCGCCGAGCTGCCGCCCGCGGAGCTGGCGAAGAAGGTGGACGTGGTGACCACGGGGACCTTCGGGGCCATGTGCTCGTCGGGCCTCTTCCTCAACTTCGGCCACCCGGAACCGCCCATCCGCATGGAGCGGATCACGATAGAGGGCATTCCCGTCTTCGGCGGCGTCGCGGCCGTCGACGCCTATATCGGCGCTACGGAGACCCATCCCGACGATCCCCGCGTGGGGGGCGCCCACCTCATCGAGCGCCTCGTCGCGGGCGAGGAACTCCTCCTTAAGGCCTCCGCCAAGGGCACCGACTGCTATCCGCGCAAAGAAATCGAGACGCTCATCCGGAAGGACCGGCTCAACGAGATGATCCTGACGAACCCCCGGAACGCCTACCAGAACTATCCTGCCGCCTCGAATTCGACCCACAAGACCCTCCACACCTATATGGGGACCCTGCTCCCGGCCTTCCTCAACGTCAACTACTCGACTTCAGGCTGTCTCTCGCCCCTCCTCAACGATCCCTACTTCAGGACCATCGGCGTCGGTTCCCCGGTTTTCCTCGCGGGCGCGGTGGGTTCGGTCGCCTGGAACGGCACCCAGTTCAACACCGAGAAGCCGCGCAACGACCGGGGGATACCCCTGTCCAACGCCGCCACGCTCATGCTCGTCGGCGACGCCAAGGAGATGTCGGTCGAATGGCTCCGAGGCGCCTATTACGAGAAGTACGGCACCACGCTCTATATCGGCGTAGGCACCGCCATTCCGCTCCTGGACGAGGATATGGCGTACCGGGTCTCCATCCGGAACGAGGATATCGAGACGACGGTCTGCGACTACGGAAGCGACGGGCATCCGCCGCTCCGCACGGCGACCTACGCCGAGCTCATGTCCGGCTCCATCGAACTCCGCGGAAAAAAAGTCAGGACCGCCTCCCTGTCCAGCCTCCGGAAAGCCCGCGAAGTCGCGGTGGAACTCAAGCGGCGCGTCGAGGCGGGGTCGTTCCCCCTCGCGCCGCCGGCGCGGGCTTTTCCCGAGCATTCCTCGGTCAAGGGGCTTGAGATCATCGGCGACCGGAGGGGAAACGCATGAACGGCAAATACGTCCTCGGCTACGAAGCCGACACCGTCTCCGAGCCCATCCTCTGGAAGCTCGTCAAGGACTACGACGTCAAGGTCAACATCCTGCGCGCGTCCATCTCCCCCGGCCAGGAAGGTAGCCTCCTCGTGGAATTCGGCACCGAGACCGAAGGCCAACTCCGGAAAGCCATCGAATGGATAGAGTCGATCGGCGTCACCTGCGTGAGCGTGTCCAAACGGCTCTCGTGGGACGAGGAGAAGTGCGTGGACTGCGGCGGCTGTTCCGGAGGCTGCTTCTCCGGAGCCATCACCATGGACCGCCGGACTTGGAAGCTCGTCGTAGACCGCGAGAAGTGCGTGGCCTGCGGCTTCTGCGTGAAGGCCTGCCCCTTCGGCTGTTTCGCGCTCGACTTGGGCGAAGCGGACTAGGTTTGTTCAAGGAACGCTTCTACCGCGCTCCCATGGGCGCGGGACGCTTCGCGTCCGTCCGCGCGCGCGTCGCCGAGTCCGACCTCTGGATCGGATGGAAGCCGGCCGCGGAGGCGGAATGCGGGGCGGCAGCACGGGCGGCGGAGGCAGTCGAAGTCGGGCGCTTCGCCGTTGAAGAGCTCCATCGCGTCCGCGGCGATATCGAGGGCTACGCTGCCGAACGCGCGGGTTTCCTGGAATCGCTCGAGCCCCTCGCGGACGACCCCGCGGCGCCGCCCGTTGTGGCGGCCATGCTCCGCGCGGCGATCGCGGCCGGGGTCGGCCCCATGGCGGCCGTCGCGGGCGCGGTGGCAGAAGCGGTCGGGCGGGCGGTACGGGACGAGTTCGGATTTTCCGAGACCGTCGTGGAGAACGGCGGGGATCTCTGGATCGACGTACGCGCTCCGCTGTCCGTCGCGGTGTACGCGGGCATCTCCTCCCTTTCCGGAACGTTCGCCGTGACGGTAGCTCCGGAACTCTGTCCCTGCGGACTCGCCTGCTCATCGGCTAAGGTGGGGCCCTCCCTCAGCTTCGGGAACGCGGACGCCGCCCTCGCGCTCTGCCGCGACGCGGCGGCCGCAGACGCTTGGGCCACCGCCCTCGGCAACCGCGTCAAGTTATCCTCCGACCTGGAACCGGCCGTACGCGGGCTCGTATCCCGGCCTGGCGCGGAAGGCGGGATTGACGGCCGGACTGTCGATTCCCCCGCCGACGCTGATGCGCTCCGGCGTCCCCTCGCCGCCCTCGCGGTCATGGCCGACCGATTCGCGGCGGCCGGGGAGCTCCGTCTTGCGCCGATCGACGCGGACGGACTCCGCTAACCCCTTGCGCCGCGTGCCCGCTTCGGCTTCAATGGGGGCATGACCGCCGAAGACAAACAGGCCATCGCGCGCTTCCTGGACCTCGCCGAAGACGTACTCCGGGACGGACACCGCACCGATAGACCGCCCCGCGCCTGGGCGGACGATCCGCCCCCGGCCGAGCCGTTTTCCGCGGCTCGCTCGGCGCAAACCCCGAGGGAAATCTCCGCGGGGGCCGCGGCCGGCACCGCGGCCGCAGGAGAGATTCAGGACAGCCTGGATCTCATCGCGGAAGAGGTCCGCGCCTGTACGGCCTGCCCCCTCGCCGCGACGCGACGGCGGGCGGTTCCCGGAGAAGGTTCGCCGCGGCCCCTCGTCATGGTCGTCGGTGAAGGGCCTGGCGCGGACGAGGACGCCACGGGCCGCCCCTTCGTGGGGAAGGCGGGCCGGCTCCTCGACAAGATGCTTTCGTCCGTCGGCCTTTCCCGAGAATCGAACTGCTTCATCGCGAACGTGGTGAAGTGCCGGCCCCCCAACAACCGCGATCCGGAGCCGGGAGAGATCGCCGCCTGCGCTCCCTTCCTGGAGCGGCAGCGGAAGCTCCTCGCGCCCGCGGCCATCCTGACGGTCGGAAGGGTGCCCACGCAGGCCCTCCTGGACACGACCGTAGGCATCGGGCGCCTCCGCGGCGCGTGGGCCGGTTACCGCGGTACGCCCCTCCTTCCCACCTACCATCCGAGCGCCCTGCTCCGCGACGAGTCGCTCAAGCGCCCCGCATGGGAAGACCTCAAGCTCCTGCGGTCCAAGCTCCTGGAGACGGAGCCTGATTACGAGCGCGCGGCCGAGGCCCGCGGCGGCGGCCGGGGCGATCATGGGGACGACGCCGGGACCGGGGACGCGTAGACGTGGGCGACTACTTCGACCTCGTCTTCGACGTGCCCTTGGACCGGAGCTTCTCCTACCGCGCCGACGATAAGGGCGAGGCCGCGGTAGGCAAGCGCGTCATGGCCCCCTTCGGGCGTAGGGAAGCCCTCGGATACGTCGTCGCCGTCCGGGAAACGCCGCCTGAAGGAGTCAAAGAAGAAGCCATCAAGGCGATCCGCCGCGTGGTGGACGCGGATCCCGTTTTCGGCGATGAGGAGGTGGAACTCGCCCGCTGGATGGCGGGCTACTACCTCTGCGGCATCGGCGAGGCCCTGGCCGCGATGATTCCCTCGGGACGGCGCGAGGTGGCGCCGCCCGCCTTCGCGGACGAGGAGCTGGAAGCGGCGGGAGCCGCGCTCGACCTCTCCTCCGAACAGCGGGCGGCGCTCGATGCCATCCTGGAGCCCCGCACCGAGGCGCGGAGCGAATCCTCTCCTTCGATGTTCTACCTCTACGGCATCACCGGCTCCGGCAAGACCGAGGTCTTCCTCCGCGCCGCAGAGCGCGTCCTCTCAGAGGGCCGGTCGGTGATCTACCTCGTCCCCGAGATAGCCCTCACCCACCAGGTGATCGACGCGGTCTCGAGCCGCTTCGGCACCGCCGCGGCCACCCTCCATTCGGGAATGACGCCGAGCGGCCGGCTGGCTGAATGGACGCGCATCAGGCGCGGTGAAGCCAGGGTGATCGTGGGACCGCGGAGCGCCGTATTCGCCCCCGCCGTCGCCCTCGGCCTCATCGTGATCGACGAGGAGCACGACGGATCCTACAAATCGGGTAACTCCCCGCGCTACCACGCGCGGCAGGTCGCGCTGAAGCGATGCGCGGCTTCGGGAGCCCGCCTCGTGACGGGCTCGGCTACTCCTTCCGCCGAAACCTGGAAGCTCATGGCCGACGGCGCGATCCGGCGGCTCGACCTCACGAGCCGGCTTTCCGGCGGAGCGCCGCCCGCGATCCGGAGCGTCAGCCTGGAAGGCAACGACGGCTGCCTCACCCGCGAACTCAAGGACGAGATCCGCGCCACCCACCAGGCGGGCAGGCAGACCATCCTCTTCCTGAACCGCCGCGGCTTCGCCTACTTCTACCGCTGCAAGTCCTGCGGTTTCGAATTGACCTGCAAGCACTGCTCGGTCTCCCTCACCTACCACAAGAGCCGCGGTCGGGCGATCTGCCACTATTGCGGCTATTCCGTGGTTCCCCCTTCCTCTTGCCCGGAATGCGGCTCCCTGGAGGCCGGTTTCGCCGGTTTCGGCACCGAGATGATCGAAGAAGAGGTCAGCCGGACCTTCCCCGACC
>JAEWSV010000522.1 GCA_023398155.1 Spirochaetota bacterium | reverse complement strand
TGGGCCGACTTAGCCGCGCGCGGGTCGCCTTCGGCCTTGGAGGAGAGGTAATCCGAGGCTGCCATGGAGAAGGCCGCCGAGATACCCGTGACGAGCCCCGCAAGCGAGATGATCTTGGTATCGCCGAGGGCGAGGGTGAAGCCGGCCAGGGCGCCGGTGAGCTCGACGAGGGCGTCGTTGAGGCCGAGTACGATGGAACCGACGTACTGGAGGAGTTCCTCGTCCAGCATCGCCAAGAGGTCGCGTTCGTGGTCGGCCTCGTCTTGGCTGATCTTCTTCGTCTCGGGGAAGGCTTCGTTCAGGCCGGCGTAGGCCTTGGACGCGGTCCCTTCGTTCTTTTCCATGCGCTTGAGCACGAAGGTAAGGCCGAGGAGGCGCGCCATGAATACGGTGCGAAAGACCTTGAAACCGTCGGGCTTGACTTCGCGTTCCGTCTTGGTCTGCCAGAACGCGGCGTGCCGCCGCTCCGCTTCGCCGATGGACTTGAGGACTTCGGCGTTCTTGGGATCCTTACACACCGCGGCGAGCTGCGTGTAAACGTGGTATTCGGTGATCTCGTTCCGTTGCGCCGCCAGGGCGGCCTTCATCATTTTAGCGTCCATGGGCGAAGTATACCGCCGAACCGCGGAGCGGGGAAGGAGGAACGTGACGTATCGCGTCCGGCTACGCGATGGTGCCTCCATGGAATTCCAACTTGTATGCCCGCACTCCCCGATAAAGGATCTCCTCCGTCCCGGAAAAATCGCCGAGCGACCCGGTCCAGCTGCAGCGGTATTCGTAGTCGCCTTCGGCGTAGCGCTCAGGACCGCGGAAGGGGGCCGGGGCCGGCATAGCGAGCAACGCCGCTTTCAGGAAACGGGGCAGGCCAGGTCCGGCCAACGCGACGTCCGTACGTCCGTAATAGTTCATTCCCCAGACGGGCCGGCCTTGAAACCAGACCGCTTCCTGCCCGAGGAAGTCGATGCCGCCATAGTAGCTATCCAGGTAGGACCACCCATCCTTCGCGAAGGGGATATCCTTCGTCCCCGACCGGGGCCCCTCCCCGCCCTCCACCCCCGCGGCGTAGGTCTCCCGCTTCGCCTCCATGATGAAGGCCCGCAATTCCGTTTCCCGTTCGATCATTCGTCTCCTCCCAGGTTAACCAAGACTCGTTGGAGGCCTGACTCGAGCCCCTCGATTTCCTCATCCGTGAAGCCCGTGAACCAGCGGCCGTTCATTTCCGCTGAGACGGCCGCGTACGCGCCGTGGAGCGCGACCGCCTTGGGAGAAGGCGCTACGGTTATCGTACGCCGATCCTCCTCTTCGCGCGCGCGGACGATCCACCCGGAGCTCTCCAGGCGGTCAAGGACGCTCGTCGCCGTGGACTTACCGTAGCCCGCGGTCCGGGCGAGTTCGGTCGTAGGCCGCGGCCCGTCCCGCCAGAGCAGGTAGAGGATCGTGTTCTCCGCGCCGCCGAGGTCGGGAACGCCGCGGTCAGCGAGCAGGCGGGCGAAGAGGCGCCCTGCCGTCCGGTGGATGGCGCCGATGAGGAACCCCGCTTCCGATGTGGTTAATATGTTCATTTTCGTACTAATGTATAGTACGAAATCGTACCATTGTCAAGAACCCAAAGCAAAGCTGCCTACTCCCCTGTTCATAGCCGGCGGCAACCCGCGTCCAACGGCTCGCTCAGGCGCTCGCCTCTCCTTCGGAGCGCTCCAGGGCGTCCAGGGCGGCCCGCCAGGCCAGGGCCGCGCACTTCACCCGCACCGGCAGCCGGGCGACGCCCTTGAAGGCGGCCAGGTCGCCGAGCTCGTCCAGCTCGTCCACCTCCAGCTCGCCCCGGAGCACGGCGAGGAAGCGCTCCACGACGGCGCGGGCTTCCGCGGGGGTCTTGTCGATCATGACCTCCGCGAGCATGTCGGCGGAGCTCATGGACACCGAGCAACCGTTCCCGTCGAAAGCCGCGTCGGCGATCTTTCCGTCGGAAGCCAGCGTCACCGACACGCGGACGCGGTCGCCGCAGGAGGGGTTCTCCGCGAAGGGGATACCTTCCAGGGGACGGCGCCAACGCGGCTTCTTGGAACGGTCGCGGATGATCTCTTCGTACAGGGATGCGAACGCGTCGCTCATAATTCCTCCGCCGCCCGCGCGACGAGCCGGGCCAGCAAATCCACGTCTTCGGGAAGGCTATAGGCGCCGAGGCTGGCCCGCGCCGTGGAGACGACTCCCATCCTCCGAGCCAAGGGTTGGGCGCAGTGCTGTCCCGCGCGCACGGCGATGCCCGATCGGTCCAGCCAAGCCGACAGGTCGTGCGCGTGCACGCCCTCCAGGTTGAAGGCGACGATGCCCGCGCGGTTTTTCGAGCGGCCGATGACGCGGACCTTGGGAATCGCGTCCAGGGCGTTGATGAGCCGGCCGCCGAGCGCGGACTCGTACGCGCCGAGGCCTTCGATCTCCACCGATTCCAGCCATTCGGCGGCCGCGGAGAGACCCACGGCTTGGGCGATGGGCGGGGTGCCCGCCTCGAACTTGTAGGGCAACTCGTTCGGCTTGAAGCCGTCCAGGCGCACTTCGCTGATCATCTCGCCGCCGCCCATGAAGGGCGGCATGGCTTCCAGGACCGACTCCCTGCCGTACAGGACGCCGATGCCGGTCGGGCCGTACATCTTGTGGCCGGAGAAGGCCAGGAAATCCGTGCCCAGGTCGGCGGCATGGAGGAGGGATCGCGGGACCGCCTGGGCCGCGTCCAGGAGGACGAGACTGCCTGCCCCGTGGGCCAGCTCCACGATGCGGCGCGCGGGGTTCACGGTCCCGAGGACGTTGGAGGCCATGGAGAGGGCGACCAGGCGGGTCTTTTTACCGAGGAGCCCTTCAAAGGCGACCATGTCCAACTCGCCGTCGTCGGTGATGGGCACGAAGCGGAGGACGACTCCTTTACGCTCCGCGAGCATCTGCCAAGGGACGAGGTTCGCGTGGTGCTCCATCTCGGAAAGGACGATCTCGTCTCCGGCCTGAAAGGTCTCGCCGAGCGTCCGGGCGACCAGGTTGATCGATTCGGTCGTCCCCCGCGTGAAGATGACTTCAGCGAGGCGGGCCGCGCCGATGAGGTTCTTCATCCGCATCCTGGCTTCCTCGTAGGCCCGGGTGGCCTCCTCCCCGAGGGTATGGATGGCCCGGTGCACGTTGGCGTAGGAACGGCGGTAGAATTCGGCCTCCGCCTCCAGCACCGCGAGCGGCTTCTGGGCCGAGGCGGCGGTGTCGAGGTACACGAGGCCTTCCCGGCCGAGAATCGGGAATTCCGCCTTGAGTTCGCGGGCGACGGCCGCGTTATCCGCGAGCGTCGCGCCGGCTCTAAATCTCGGTCTCACGCGACGCCCTCCGCGGCGGGAGACTGAAGATCGGTTTCGCCGGTCAGGGCGGCCGCGGCTATCTCTTCGAGCTCGGCCGCTAAGGCCGCGGGGGCCCGGTCCAACACTCCGCCGAGGTGGCCGATGGCGAGCATGTTCCGGGCGGTCAGGCGGTCCAGGCCGCGGCTCATGAGGTAGAAGAGTTCCTCTTCCCGCGGCCCGCCCGTGGTGGATCCGTGGGTGCAGGCCACGTCGTCCGTCTCTATCTTGAGCTGGGGGAGACTCTCGGCGCGGGCTCCGTCGTCCAGAAGCAGATTCCTGTTTGAAAGGTAGGCGTCCGTCCCCGGCGCCGCCGGGTCCACGCGGATGAGGCCGCTGAACAGGAGATGGCCCGAATCGCGGAGGGCCGACTTGAGGAGGGCCCGGCTCCGCGTCATGGGGGCCAGGTGATTTTCGGAGAGGGCGTGTTCCCTCCAGGTGGAGCCGGCAGCGGTATAGGCTCCCGCGAAATCCACCTGCGCTGCGCGGCCGGTGAGATCCACGGCGGTGGTATAGCGTCCTTTGCCCTGGTCAAAGATGACTTCGGTCCAGCGGAGGACGGCGCCTTCCGCCACGGAGGCCGCGTTGGCGGCGTCGCGGGACAGGGTGACCGGGAGCGCGGAGGTGATCACGAGATCGAGCTCTGCCCCCTGACCGAGGCGCAAGGCCAAAGCGGAACGGGCGTGGCCGGTCTCCGCCGCTCCGGCTTCATAGCGGATCACCACCGTGGCCTTGGCGCCCTCGCCCAATTCTACCGCGAGGCTCTGGACGCTCGCCCCTTCCGCGCCGGAGAGGGAGGCCAAGACGGGGATGGGATCCGACGAAGCCATTCCCGCCGGAATGCGGAGAACGCCGTCGAGAAAGCGGAGCTCATTCGATTCATTCGATGCGACTGCTGCCTGGGTGTTCATCCGACCGATCCTTCCATTTCAAGCTCGATGAGGCGGTTGAGCTCCACGGCGTATTCCATCGGGAGTTCCTTCACCAGGGGGTCGATGAAGCCGTTGACCAGCATGACCGCGGCCTCATCCTCCGTGAGCCCGCGGCTCATGAGGTAGAAGAGCTGGTCCTCGCTGATCTTGGAGACCTTCGCCTCGTGCTCCATCCGGGCGTCTTCGCTGCGGATGTCCATGACGGGGTAGGTGTTGGACCGCGAGTGGGGGTCCAGGATGAGCGCGTCGCACTCCACCTTGGACTTGATGTTGTGGAGGCCGGCCTCCATCTTGATGAGGCCCCGGTAGCTCGCCGTGCCGCCGTCCTTGGAGATGGACTTGGAGGTGACGACGCTTGAGGTGTTGGACGCGAAGTGCATGATCTTGGCGCCCGTGTCCTGCTCCTGGCCCTTGCCCGCGAAGGCGATGGACAGGACTTCCCCGTGCGCGCGTTCGCCCATGAGGAAGACGGCCGGATACTTCATGGTCGCCTTGGAGCCGATGTTGCCGTCCACCCACTCCATCACCGAGTCCTCGTACGCGAAGGCTCGCTTCGTGACCAGGTTGTACATATTGGACGACCAGTTCTGCACCGTGGAATAGCGGATGCGCGAACCGGGCAGGGCCAGGATCTCCACCACCGCGGAGTGGAGGCTGTCGGTCGTGAAGACCGGCGCCGTGCACCCTTCGATGTAGTGCACGAAGGCGCCCTCGTCGGCGATGATGAGGGTACGCTCGAACTGGCCGAAGCCCTTCGTGTTTACCCGGAAGTAAGCCTGGAGGGGGATTTCAACCTTCACGCCCTTGGGCACGTAGACGAAGGAACCGCCGGACCAGACCGCGCTGTTGAGGGCCGCGAACTTGTTGTCGTCCGGCGGCACCACCGAGCCGAAGTATTTCTTGACGATCTCGGGATGGTCCCGAACCGCCGTTTCCACGTCGGAGAAGAGCACGCCCTTCTTTTCCAGGTCGGCGCGGATGTTGTGGTAGACCATCTCGGAATCGTACTGGGCGCCGACTCCCGCGAGCCACTTCTTCTCCGCCTCGGGCACGCCCAGCCGGTCGTAGGTACGCTTGATGTCGTCGGGGAGTTCCTCCCAAGTCTTCTTGGCGTTGCCCTCCGTGGGCTTCACGTAGTAGGTCATCTCGTCGAAGTTGAGGCCCGAAAGGTCGGCGCCCCAGGCGGGCATGGGGAGGGCGCGGAACAGTTCCAGGGAGCGGAGGCGGAAACGGAGCATCCACTCGGGCTCATTCTTGGCCGCGCTGATCTCCCTGATCGTCTCCTCGGTGAGGCCCACGGCGGAACGCTGGACGGAACGCTCGGGCATGGAGAAGCCGAAACGGTCCTCGTAGCCGGTTCCGATCTCGCGGACGGCCTCCTCCTCGAGTTCCTTGGCGGAACGTTCGACGACGGCGGTATCAGGCATGCACGGCCTCCTCGGCATGGCGGCGCAAACCCTTGTAGCCGTCGCGCTCCAGCAGTTCGACCAGTTCGAAGCCGCCCGAGGCGGCTATCTTGCCCTTCTCCAAGATGTGGACCTTGTTGGGTTTCACGAGGTCCAAGAGGCGTCGATAGTGGGTGATGAGCAGGGCGGAGAAGCCCGGCCCCCGCATGCGGTTGATGCCCGCGGACACCACCTTGAGCGCGTCCACGTCCAGGCCGGAATCGGTCTCGTCGAAAATAGCGAAGCGGGGCCTCAGCATGAGCAGCTGGAGTATCTCCATGCGCTTCTTCTCGCCGCCGGAGAAGCCGTCGTTGAGGTACCTGTTCACGAACGCGGGTTCGATGTTCAGGAACGCGAGGTTTTCCTTAAGTTCCTTGAGGAAGGCGGTCGCGTTGGAGGGCGGGTCCCGCCGGAGGTCCGCGGCGCGCTTGAGGAACTTGGCCACGGTAACGCCGGGGATCTCCGCCGGGTACTGGAACGCCAGGAAAAGGCCCTTCCGCGCGCGTTCGTTGACTTCCAGGCTGAAGAGGTCCTCGCCGAACAGGCTCGCGGATCCTTCCGCGACGTTGTACCGGGGATGGCCCATGAGGACCGACGCCAGGGTGCTCTTGCCGTGGCCGTTCGGCCCCATAAGGGCATGCACTTCGCCCTCGGCGACGTCCAGATCCAAACCCTCAAGAATTATCTTTTCATCGATACCGGCCTTCAGGCCCCGTACGCTCAACGCGTTCATGTACTCTCCTCACTAAAGGCGATTTCAAAAGTTTCAACTTTTGAAATCCGACGATTAAACCCATGCAGTTTTGTTGCAATTCCCGTTCAGGTTGACATCTGAAGGCAACACCAACAAAACTGCCAAGATCTCATTGCGAAAGCAACCGGCTTTCGCAATGAGATCACCAGATGGGAAAACCAAGTTCGAGCTTCATCTCATCGGTCAAACGATCGGGATGCCAAGGCGGATCCCAGACGATGTTCGCCTGGATCCTCGTTTCGTTCGTGCGCTCCCGGAGCGTGAGCACGATATCGGTCCGGATGTCCTCCCCGACAGGGCATGCAGGAGACGTGAGGGTAAAATCCACTACTATTCCGGACTCCGTGTGCTCCGCGCGATACACGAGCCCCAGGTCCACGATGGAGTACCCGAGTTCCGGATCGACCACGTCGACCATCTTTCCCAGGATCTCCGATTCCGATAATCTTTCGTCCATACCTTCCTTCTTTCGTCAGGTATTATTGGTTATATTAATACCCACAATGAGAGAATTAGACAAGGCTAATACGAAGAACCTCGTAGTGCTCGCGCAACCGAAGCGCGAAGGATTCAACCGGGCGATAGCCAATGCGGCGGCTTCAGCCCTCTCCGGCCGCGCGTCCGCCGAGGAGCGGGCAGGTCAGGTGGAGCTCATCGATCTCTACGCGGACGGTTTCAACCCCGTTATGCCGGCGGAGGAGTTGCCGAGGAAATTCAGTTTCGACGAGAAGACGCTCCATTATCAGGAGGCGGTGCGCGCGGCCGATCGGCTGGTCTTCGTGCATCCGGATTGGTGGGGGGGTCCCCCCGCGATCATGAAGGGTTTCCTGGACCGCGTATTCCGGCCCGGGGTGGCCTACGGTTTCCGAGAAGCCGATTTCCGCGACGCCGACGCGCCGGGGCTCTTCGCCGAAAAGCGGGCCGACATCTTCATTACGACCGACGCCCTCCCGCCCGAGGACGGAAAATCCGCGCTCTCATGGGAGGGAGCCCTCTCGTGGGCGCCCGCCCTCGTCTGGAAACGGAACGTGATGGAATTCTGCGGCCTCGCCGACGCGCGCGTCCACGTGTTCTGGAACCTGCGCGGCAGCACCTACGCGGAACGCAAAGCTTGGCTGGACGGCGCGGCCAAGCGCTTGGCCTGAAGTCGGCCGGCGATCTACTCGTCGGTCGCCGCGGCCATGATTTTAAGCGCCGGGAATGAGAGGGTCACGACAGCGCCGCCTTCGTTCGCGTACGTGACCGTAGCGTGGTATTTGGAGGCGAGGGCCCGCACGACCGTCATGCCGAGCGAGCTCTTGCTTTCGTCCCGCTCAGGAGGGAAGCCGGGCCCGGTATCGCGGACCACGAAGGTCACGGCATCGCCCGATCTCCTGACGCGCACCGAAATGGAGCCCGCGCCCGTAGGGAGGACGCCGTGCTTGAGCGCGTTCGTCAGCACCTCGTTGAGCATGAGCCCGATGTCCACGCAGGCGTCCGGATTGACGCTCAAGTCCGCGTCCTCGACCTCTACCTCTATGGGGAAATTCCGGTCCGCGACGGTTGAGACGATGGAGGCCACCAGTTCCTTGACGTAGCGCCCCAGCTCGACCCTCCGGAAGGACGACGATTGATAGATGCGCTCGTGGACGAGGCTGATGGACTTGATGCGGCGCGTGACCGCGGCGTAGGCGGCGCGCGACTCCTCGTTCGTCATCCGGTTGGCTTGCATGCTGATGAGGCTGGTCACGATCTGGAGGTTGTTCTTCACGCGGTGGTGGATTTCCCTGAGGAGGATGTCCTTATCGGCCAGGGCGGCCTGGAGCCTGAGTTCCGACGCCTGGTGCCCCGCCAAGCTCTCCTCCAGCTCTTCGTTGGCCCGCTTGAGCTGAAGGGTACGCTCCTCCACGATGCGTTCCAGACGTTCCTGTTCCTCGCGTAGGGCGGTTACGTCGTTGAGCGTCGCGACGACCGCGCGCGACGAGGATCGGGGGTTCTCCACGAAGGTGGTCCGTACCAGGTACTCCCTGCCGCGGAATTCCCATTTGGCTTCCCGGTTCGCTTCGGCTCCCGTCACGATGCGCTCCAGGCCGGGGAAGGCGTCGTCCGGGCGCATGCCGGCTAAAACGCGGCCGGGGGTACAAATGACCTGCGCCGCCGCGTTCACGAGCGTGATGCGCATGGTCTCGTCGATCACCACCACCGGGTCCGTGAGCATGTCCACGATCGCGGCCTGGGCGACCTTGAGCGGCGAGAACATCCTGAGCCGGACGAAGCTATAGACGAGCAAGAGCGCAGAGAAGGAGACCGCGAAGGGAAGGAGGGGAAAGTCTTCCGGTATCGGCGTGGGGAACAAGTCCACGAGGCCGAAGAGGAAGGGTACGGCGACGACGATCATGAGGAGCCGTCCCCGCCGCTTGACGATACGGGGGAAGCGTCCCACCTCGCGGTACAGCATGAGTAAGCCGCCGGCCAGGTTGAGGAATACGAACGCGATGAGCGCGTACCAGAGCGGTCCGGAACGGAAGATGCGGCCGCCGCCCCGGGCTGCTCCCTGCACTGCGAGCAGGCCGTGGAACGGCTCGGTCAACACGGCAAAGGCGAAGAGGAGGCCGGATCCTACGAGGATCGCGGTTCCCCGGGGCCCTACCCAAAAGGATCGGGCGGTGAAGCGCGTGGCCACGCCGAACCAAGCGGGCCCCAGGAACGAGAGCCCGACGTACTTGAGGGCCGTCCAGGCGACGACGTGGGATTGTTCCAGGTCCAACATGCCCATGGATTCGCTGACGATCCAAAGGATGGTGGAGCCCAGCAGGATGATGCTCCAAGGATTGGTGCGGATGATGTCGCTATAGACGAGGACGCCGAGCAGCGCGACCAACGCCACCCCGACGAGGCTGATCACCCCGCCGTAGAATAAGAAAGACGGATCCATGACGATGCCTCCCCCAAAGGCTGCGTAAATTCAAGGACGTACTTTTGGGCGGGCAGAACAGGCATCAAGCGCAAACCCCGTATGTAATAC
>JAEWSV010000599.1 GCA_023398155.1 Spirochaetota bacterium | reverse complement strand
GGCCAGGAACACCGTGTTCGGCGCGAGCAGGTTGACCAATTCGCCCACGCCGATAGCGAAATGCGCGGCATCGGCGGAGTCGATCTCGAAGGGACCTCCGTCGGTCTTCGCGTCCAGGCCGTCCTCCGCGACGATCGTCCACTGCTGGGAGCAGCTCGCGACCGCGCGCACTATCGCCCGTACGTCCATACCGAGCGATTCGGGCAGGGCCAGGAAGAGCTCGTTGACCGCGGTGAGGATGCGCACCCGCCGTTCGAGCGCGACGATGGAAGGGGACGGCTTCTCATCGTAGGCTTCCAAGGAAATGAGGCTCAAGGTCACCTGCAGGTTATTCTTGACTCGATGGTGGAGTTCCTGGTCCAAGATCTCTTGCCGCCGCATCGCGGCCTGCATGGTCCCCAGTATGGCGTGCATGACGTACGCGAGCGCGATGCAGATCGCGATCATGTTGCCGACGATAACGATCAGGGCGATCAGCGGGAAATCGTGGTTGAGCAACCCCTTGGAGACGAGGACGCCGTAGACTGAGAGGGCGAGAGCGGCGAGGGCGAAGGCCGCGACGATGATGCGTCGGCTGCCGAAGAGAGCCGAGATGAGGACGCCGCAGAGGATCCAGAGGTATCCGGCTCCGAGGGGCCCGGTCCAGGCGAGGACGGCCGATCCGACGGTGAAGAGGGCGCCGATCACCGCGAACAGCTTCACGCGGTAGTCCATGCGGGGCAGGAAAGCGGCCGCGAGCACGAGGATGTAGGCGACGGTGTCCAGGACGGCCAGGGCGAAGAGGCCGGTGACGACGCAGGCGATCATGGACGGAACGTAGGCGAACAGCCCGACTACCGCGAAGATCCTGACCACCCTCCCGAGGAGGGCGGCGCGTTCCTGCTCAACGGTGAACATACGAGAAAGCCTAGATTCCGGTCTCGCCGATGTCAATGACGGCGGCCCCTTCCTTACGCCTTCACGAGCTTATAGGACCGCGTTCCGAGGCCGAGTTCCTCGGCGTGCTCCAGCCCCGCTTTCCAATCCGAGTCCGGATGGATATGGCCGAATTTTTCGCCTTCGCCCGGATATTGCTTATCGGTGAGCGCCGTTCCGGCGATTGCTGGAGCCGCGTTGACCGCGTCGATGCAGGCCTGGTCCAGCGCCACCGGATCGGCGCTCGCGAAGATGCCGATGTCGGCCACCACCGGAGCGTCGTTGTTCGCCCAGCAATCGCAGTTCGGGGAAACGTTCATCACGAAGTTGACGTGGAAACTGGGCTTGCCGGCCAGGATGGCGGCGGTATATTCGGCGATGCGCTCGCTGCAGATCTCGCTCGCCTTCCCTTCCATGGCGCGGGCCGCGCCGAACTGGCAGACCGCCACGCACTGGCAGCAGCCGACGCACGCGTCGTGATCGATGACCGCCTTCTTATCCGCGTCGATCGTGATCGCCCGCTCGTTGCAGTTCTTGGCGCAGGAGGCGCAGCCGGTGCACGCGTCGCGGACGATGACCGGGTGGGAGACCTCGTGGAGGAATTTTTTTCCGGACCGGCTCGCCGCGCCCATGCCGAGATTCTTAAGCGCGCCGCCGAAGCCGGTGAGCTCGTGGCCCTTGAAATGGTTGAGGGAAATGACCGCGTCCGCCTCCGCCGCCGCGGCGCCGATCCGCGCCGTTGAGCAGTGCTTTCCGCCCTGAACCGGCATATCGACGAAATCGTTCCCCTTGAGCCCATCCGCGATGATGAGGTCGCAGCCCGTAGCGTCATGGGAAAACCCGTTCTCCAGGGCCGCGCGGAGATGGTCGTAGGCGTTGTGGCGCCGGCCGGAGTACAGGGTGTTCGAATCGGTGAGGAAGGGCTTCCCGCCGAGCCCCCGAACGAGGTGCGAGACCACGCCCACGTACGGAGGACGGATGAACGCCATGTTTCCCGGCTCGCCGAAGTGGATCTTGAGCGCCACGTACTTGTCCTTGAGGTCGAGGGAAGCGAAACCGGCCGCGCGCAGGAGCCTCTCCAACTTCTTGAGAATGGTCAACGACGGCGTGGTGCGTAAATCGATCCAGAAAACCTGAGCTTCTTTCATGCGTCCTCCCTCGATTGACGGTCGCATCGTAGCCTCCGGCTACGGTCCGCATCAACCGGTTGCATGAAACATGGTATACTCCGTTCCGATCCGAGCGCAAGCCCCCGCCGTGCGCGGGCCCCCGAGCGCGGCGCCCTAGCCGACCGCGGGCCGGTGTGGCCGTATATTATTATTTATGTAATAATTAATTATGCCGTAGAAACGAGTCCGGGAACCGGCCGTTCGGCCACGTTTTTCTTTGAAGCCGCGGGGAGAATGCACTATGCTGGTTGCATGAAGCGCCGGCGGCATCTTCGGCTTCTGCTGCTCTTCTCGTTGGCCGTAGTCTCCGTACCCGCCCCGATAGGGGCGGCGTCCCAGGCCGCCCCTATCCTATTCCTATCCGGCCAAAACGGCACCCCACGGGCCACGGAGACGATCGCGGCCTTCATCGATACGTGGGAAAAGACCGAACCGGGCGTCCGCGTCATCTCGCAATTCTTCGCGGTCTTTTCGTTTCCCCTATCCAAACAGGCGGCCGAGGCGGTACGGGAGTCCATCGTGGAGCGCCTTCGCGACGATCCGCCGCGCCTCATCGTCGCGCACGGGGATTTCGCCTTGGATATGGCCGCGGACCTGCGGAAAACGGCCTTTCCGAAAACCGCCATCGTCGGCTTCGAGGTGACCCGGCAAAACGCCAAGAGCTACGCGGGCGCGGAGCGGATGCGGCTCCTGCCCTTCGCCGACTTCGAGAAGAACATCATCGCCCTGGCGCAGAGGGTCCTACCCGAACT
Source organism: Spirochaetota bacterium (assembly GCA_023398155.1). Taxonomy (GTDB): domain Bacteria; phylum Spirochaetota; class Spirochaetia; order Treponematales; family Breznakiellaceae; genus JAEXTK01. The sequence continues at coordinate 10,264 of JAEWSV010000599.1, read as the reverse complement.
CAAGACGGTCTACATTCTCCTGAGTTTCACGCCGCAGCACTTCGACCCGGACGAAGCGGCGCGACGCCTGTCGGACGCCTTTCCGTCCCTAGAATTCAAATTCATCCTCGATCCGACTCCCGCGCGCGCGGACTATGCGCTTAAGGGCGCGGGAAAGCGCGCGGCGGCGCTCGTATTCTCTCCCGGATGGGTGAACGAGGACGGGCGTTTCATCACCGGGAGCGCGTATATCCGCGATCTGACCCGACGCTATCCCTTGCCCTTCTTCGGCTTGATCCGCGATGACCTGGACTCGGGTTTGGCGGGGGGATACGGCGTGGCTTCCCCCGATTGGGGTTCGGCCGCAGCCGTCTTGGGGCTGGACCTCGTGGTAGGCGCCGGAACCGGCGCGCCGACCCTGCAGACCGAATCCCTGGCTCGGGCCTTCCTCAATTACGCCGTCCTCGATGGGTTCGGCGTACGGATCCGTAAGCTTCCGCCGACCATCGAGATCATAAATCGACCACCGCCGTTTTGGCTCCGTTTCCAGACGCCCATACAAATCGCGATAGCCGTCATGGCCTTCGCCCTCCTCGCCCTCATCCTTTCCGTGATCGCGCAGCGGCGTCTCGATTCAGTCCTGCGATGGGCCAACGAGAAACTTGAGAAGCAGGTCGCGGAGCGGACGGCGGCCCTGACCGCCGCCAACGAGGAACTGAGCGCCTCCAACGAGAATCTAGCCAACGCCTTGCGGAGGGCGGAGGCCATGCAGGACACGGTGATCAGGAGCGCGCGGGAATCGGTGTTGGGACGGCTCGCGGCCTCGCTCGCGAACGAGCTCAACAGTCCGTTCAACGCCATCGCCTCGGCGAACGAGGCATCCATGAATGTCCTCCGGGATTCCGCGAACGGCATCGACCGCCTCGTCGGCGTCTTCGACGCGGCCCAACGCGCCCTCTTCGACCGTTACGCGCGGGTCGTCGCCTCGGCGTCCTTTGACGGTTCGAATCCGCACTATGAGACGGCGCGGCGCCTGGAAGCCGCGCTCGAGGCATCGGGCTGCGCGGAGGCTTTCGAGGTCGCCTCGAATCTCGGGGACGCCGGTATCCGCGACCTTTCGCCGGAGGAAGCGGCTGTTTTCGCCGAGGAGGGATCACGGCCGGTCGCGAAGTCCCTCTACCTGTTGTCGGTGATCTTCCGTTCGGAGTACATCATCGATCAGGCCGTCCGGAGCGCGTCGAACTCGATCGCCGCCGTACGCGCCTACGCCTCTTCCATGAAGACGGTGGACGAGGCCGGGGACTTCGATCTGAAGGCTTCCATAGAGCACGCCCTATCCCTCTTCCGCGACAAGCTCGGTTCCTCCTACGTCATCGAGAAGGACCTCAGGGACCATTCGATCGTGTATGGAGACGAAGCGGCCTTCATCCGCGTTTGGACGCATCTGATCCAGAACGCCCTAGACGCCATGCCCTCGGGCGGGCGCCTGGCGCTGGAACTCCGCGAGGCCGACGACGGTTTCAAGGTATCCGTGGCGGACACCGGATCGGGCGTGCGGGCGGAGATAAAAGACCGCATTTTCGAGGCCTTCGTAACCTCCAAATCCGTGGAGGAAGGACTGGGAATCGGATTGTCCTACTGCAGACGCGTGGTTGAAGGATCGGGCGGGTCGATAGACTTCGAAACGAGCGAAGCCGGCACCGTATTTAGCGTAACATTCCCGCGTGAAAGGAAGCCGGCATGAAACAAGCCATCCTCATCGTCGACGACGAAGCCATCCTGTTGCTCTCCATGCGGCAAGAACTCAAGCTCAAGTACGGATCGCGGTTCATATACGAAACGGCGCTCAACGCGGAGTTGGGCCTGGAAGCCATCAAGAGGCTCGTGGTAGACGGGGTCACCGTGGTTTTGGTCATCTCCGATTGGCTCATGCCGGGCATGAAGGGGGACGAATTCCTGAGGATCGTACACGAGCGGTACCCGGCGGTAAAGCTCGTCATGATGAGCGGGCACGCGGATGACCGACAGATGAAGGAACTCGCGGAATCGGTAAAGCTCAGCGCCTTCCTGCGCAAACCCTATCGATCGGGAAGCTTATTCAAGGTCCTGGAAGGCGCGCTCGCGGAATGAGCGCCTGAAGGGAAACGCGGGTCGGGCCTGAGGGATCCGAACCCGGAGAGCGCGCCGCAGCGAAAAGGATCCGCCGCGACGGGCCCCGCAGGATGGTTCCGTCTAGCGGAAGTCCTTGTCCTGAACGGTCTTGCGACCGTCCGCACGAGTGCTCTTGATGGCCTCGTCGCAGAGGGCGCGAACTTTGTCGGAAAGGGCGTCGATCACCGAGGCGGAACACTTGAGATCCGCGGCTTCCTTGATATACGCCTTAACTTTGGACGCGATTACGAGGGTCTCTTTTTCTGCCATATATTCTCCCTTGGGCGGATAGTACGCGATGAAATCGTTCTTGTCGAGTATAAATCGGTAAAGCGCCCGTGAGGCGATCGATTTGCTTTCCCCTCCCCGATCGCCGAGAATTCAGGCGGGTAAGGACTACGGAGGAAAGATGGGTCGACAGGAAGCCATCGTCTGCGTGGACGACGAGGTCGTAATCCTCATGGCCTTGAAGATGGAGCTCGCTCGCCACTTCAAGGGCCGGTTCAGGACAGAGATCGCGCTCAACGCGGAAGAAGCGCTCCGGCTCATCGAAGTGCTGGATTCCGAAAACGTCCGAGTCACCGTGATGTTGACGGATTGGCTCATGCCGGGGATGTCCGGCGACCAACTCATCGCCCGCGTTAAGCACACGCATCCCGACATCCGCTGCATCCTCGTCTCGGGTCAGGTAGACGAGCCCGCCATCGAGGAGGCCAAGCTCAATCCCCTCCTCGACGCCTTCATCCGAAAACCCTGGCGCAACGGCCAACTCATCGAATCGGTCAGCCGATGCGTGGGAGCCGAATGCACCTAGCCGCATGGATTGCGCGGCCTCAGATCCGTTCGGAATACAGCGTATCGGGAAACGTGATGCGGTACGAGACTCCGCCCTCCGCGACGACCTCTATCGTGCCGTGCATCTGCATACGCACGAGGTTGATGGTCGTCCGTAGGCCCAGGGATTCCGATAGCATAGGATCAAGGCCGGGAGGAAAGCCGACGCCGTCGTCGGACACGGCTAGGCGAACGACGCCGGGCCCTTCCCGCGTTAGTTCGGCGGTCACCCGCCCTCGTCGGTCTCCGGGGAAGGCGTGCCGCAATGAGTTCGTCACGATCTCGTTTACCACGAGGCCGAAGGGAATCGCGGTATCCAGGACGAAGTCGATGTCCGCGACTGCCACGTCAAAGTCGACCTTCCCCTCCGGACAGCCGTATTCGCGGGCGATGAGCGGCAGGAGATCGGCCACGTATTCCCGTGCCCCGATACGCGACAGGCGCCGCGTCCGTGACAGTTTCTCGTACACGAGCGCCATAGCCGCGATGCGAGTTGCCACGCCGGAAGCGAGTTCGTTCGCCTTGGGGTGGTCGATGGCGGCGGCCTGCAGCTGGAGAAAGGAGGCGATGAGCTGCATGTTGTTGTTCGTCCGATGGTAGAGCTCGTCGAGGAGCGCCACCTTCTCCGCGAGAGAAGACCGCAATTCGTCCTCCGCGCGCTTCAGCGGCGAAATGTCCCGGAGCACGCCCTCGATGCCGATGAACGCGCCTTCCGGACCAAGAATCCTGCGCGAGTTGGCCGAAACCTCGATGACCGTCCCGTCTTTCCGTTTCATGGGGACTTGGAAATTTATCACCTCTCCGTCTAAGCGCACCCGCTCCACCAACGCCGCCCGGCGCGTCGGATTCTCGTAGAGGGCGCCGATGTTCGTCCCGACGAGTTCGTCCGGCCTAAATCCGAAAACCCGGAGCGAAGACGGGGATATGACGGTGAACCGGCCCTCGGCGTCCACGCGGTAGCTCACGTCGACGAGATTCTCGAAGAGATTGCGGAATTTCCGTTCCGATTCCATGAGCCGGACCTGGACATCGTGGCGGCGCTCCTCGTTCGCCATGAGGATCCCGCTGATGTAGAGGCCGATGGAAATCGCCGCGCCGTAGGGCACCGCCATCGCCTTCAAGAGCATCCAACCGGAGCTTAAGTCGCCGATGGGGAGAAAGCCGGGCAGGATGAAGACGGCTGAGCCGACGGCCGCGAGGGCCGCCTTCCAGAGCTGATCGATGGCGGCCCTTCGGCGACCGATTACCACCCCCGCCAGGGCCGATAGGCTGATGCCGATAATGCCGCCCAAGACCCCCTGCCCGCCGAGGCTGGCCCGGTAGACGGCCGCGACGGAAGCCGTCAGGGCGGCGGAAAGCGGTCCGCCGAAAACGCCGGACAGGATGACGACGCTGTTCCGTTGATCCACGAGTACGCCCTTGAATACGGGGATCTTGACCTGCATGAACCCGATCACGAATAGGCCGAAGACGAGACCGAGTACCGCCTGCCGCCGAACGCCGGCCGCTCCCGGACCGCGCGGTATACGCGCGTTCAGGAAACCGTACGCCGCGACCAGGATGATGTAGAGCGCCAGGTTATTGAAGAGACCGAGGAAAAGGGCGAATCCGCTGACCACAGGCGACTCCTACCCGTAACGCGGGAACCGGATAGGCCAAGTATAGCGTAGTGTCCCGGAGCTTTGGGAAAACAACGGGGACGAATCGGGGCGAAGGGCAGGGCGTTGCCGAAAAAGCCGATCGGCGGCCTAAGGGGAGCGCTTCTTGAAGATGCGGAGCTTGTCGAAGCGCTTCTCCTCGCCGCGGCGGAGGCGTCCGATATTGGCGCGGTGCGTGTAGGCGATGAAGGCGCCGAGCAGCCACGACACGCCGACTAGGAACGGCGAAACGGCGCCGCCGAGCATCCACCGGAGCGTGACGACGGCGGGGAAGGCCAGGGCGGAAAGCAGCGAGCCGAGGGAGACGATGCCGGTCGCCGCGATGGTCAGGACGAACACCGCGGCCGTTGCGCAGAAGGAGACGGGTTCCAACGCCGCGAGTACGCCCGCGCTCGTCGCCACGCCCTTCCCGCCCCGGAAACCGGCGAAAACGGTCCACACGTGTCCCGCCACCGCTGCCCCTCCTGCGAGGAGGGCGACGAGGATCGGATCGAGGGGGGCGGAGGGAGCGAGGACGGGAGCCAGGGCCACGGCGACAGCGCCCTTAGCTACGTCCGCGACGACCACCGCGACGCCGGCTTTCCAGCCGAAGACGCGGAAGGTGTTGGTCCCGCCCGCGTTTCCCGAGCCGAGATCGCGGGGATCTTTCCCGAAGAAGACCTTACCCACGACGACGCTGCTCGGAATGGAGCCGAGGAGGTAACCCGCGAGGATCGCCGCGACGAAGCCGAGTAAGCCGTCCATCACTCGTCCATCCAGGCGATGCCGAGGCCGCCGGGTCCGATGTGGACGGCGATGGCGGGAGAGACCGCGGTGACGATCACCGGCCGATTCGGGGCATAGGCCGCGGTCAAAGCCGCGGCCAGGCGCTCGGCGCCCGCGGCGTTCACGACGTGGCCGACGGCGAAGTCGCGGTTTCTCCGATCCGCCCCGATCCGCTTCGCGACGGCGGCCAGGAGGGCCCGCTCGCCCGCGATGAAGGACGGCTCGCCCGCGGGGGATCGGCGGCCGCGGCCGATCATGGCCCCCGCCTTGGCGACTTTGCCCTCGTCGTCCACCTTGAGGATGGGACGGATGCCGAGCCCTTCCAGGGCGAGGCCCCGAAGCCGCGAGATGCGCCCGCTCCGGATGAGGTTGCGGAGAGACGGGACCGCGATGCGGAAGTGGAGCCCTTTCCGAAGGCGCTCCACGAGTTCCGCCGCTTCCTTCGCGTCGGCTCCCGCCTCGATCGCTTCGGCCGCCCGGCGCGCGAGAAGCGCGATACCGATGGAGGCGCTCCGCGTATCCACGGCGAGGATACGTTCTCCGCCGGAGAGCGAGGCGACCGCGCGGCGCGCGGCGTCCAGGGTGCCGCTCAAGGCGCCGGAAAGGCCGAGATAGAGCACGCCGTCGGCGTGGGCCGCGAGGAACTCGAACTTCCTCCGGAAATCCATGGCGGAAGGCTGGGACGTCGTCGGCAGCTCCGCGGCCGGATCCAGGAGCAGAGCGTCGAGTTCGGCCGCGGCGATGGCGTCCTTATCGGGCATATCCCGGCCTCCCGCGCATACGCGCACGGGAACCCGTTCCACCGCGTGCGCCTCCCTGAAAGCGTCGGGGAGGTCCCCCGCGGAATCCACCGCGAGAACGCATCTCCGGCGTTCCGACGCGATCGCGTGCTGGAGGCGCATGTCGTCCACCTTGTAGCGCTCGATGGAAGCGTAGCCTTCCAAGGTTCTGAACAGCGCGGGAGGGTCGTCGGTATGGGCGTGGACCTTCACCATGGAGCCGCCGCCGGCGACGACTACCGAATCCCCGAAGGCTTCGGCCGCCGCGCGGAGGGCCGGGGCGTCCAGGCCGGCGCCGCGGAGAGTCGCCTCGGTGCAATACCGGAAGGCGCCGAGTTCTTCGATCGCGCCGACCGCGTTTTCCGCCGCTCCCGCGGGAACCTCCTCCGCTTCCGCGGCGACGCGGCGGAGAGCGTCCCGGAGCCGCCCGGCAGCGATAAAGGCCTGCACGCCCTCCAGGAAGTGAATGAATCCCTGCGCGCCGGCATCGACGACCCCGGCCTTGGCCATCTCGGGCCGGAGATAGCGGGTTTTCTCGAGGGCAGACTTCGCTGAATCGAGGGCGGAGGCGAGCAGGGGCTCGAAATCCCGCTGTATGTTGGCGTGGCGGGACAGCGACTCGGCCCACGCGCGGAGCACGGTGAGTATGGTGCCTTCCTTGGGGGACGAGAGGGCCCGGTAGGTGGCGGCGACCGAGGATTGCGCGGCGCGGGCGAAGGAATCGGCTCCGACGCGGATCTCGTGGCGGAGTTCCTCGGCGAGGGAGTGGAAGAACTGGGCGAGGATGGCGCCGGAGTTGCCCCGGGCGCCTTCCAGGGCCGAATCGGCCGCCTGCCGGAGCGCGGACGAAGCGGGAGCGCCGAGCGCGAACGAGGCGGGCGCGAAGGCCGATCCCGCGGCCATGGTCCGCACGGTCGCGGCCATATTGGTGCCCGTGTCGCCGTCCGGCACGGGAAAGACGTTGATGGCGTCCAGGCTACGCGCGCTCGCCTCAAGGCGGCGGGCGCCGGAACTCAGGGCCCGCGCGATCCTGGCTCCGTCGAGGTATCGAATTCTCATTGCGTTGGAATAATACGACATTTTCAGCAATAATGTCAAATTGGATTACCGCCCTCAGGGCCGCACCGCGGAGCCGCCCGCGGGGCCGCCCGCGGGGCCGCCCGCGGGAAAGCTCCGCCGAGCCCGCGATCAATCGATCCTTCATTGTAAGTTCCCGCGCCGTGTGCAAGAATAATACCATGCGCACCGCAGACCTATTCAGGAAAAACGGCTTCTTCGCGGCCTTCGGCATATTCGGCCTCGCCTGTTTCTCCTATCCTCTCATTCTCCTCTATACCCGGCTCCTCTCGCCGGCGGAGATCGCCCACGTCTACGGTTCGCCGGCGAGCCTCCTAGCGTTGGCGGCCCTCCTCGCCTTCGACTTCCTCTACGTCCTGCGCAATTACCGCGTGATCGGCGGTTACCTCGCCGAAGGAACGGCGGACGACCTGGACCGGGCACAGAAAACCCTCATCGAGTTTCCGCGCAAGCTCATCGCCATGAGCCTGGTCTTCACCGTCGTCTCCGTCCAGATCATCCTGTTCTTCCGCCCCGACCTCGGCGGCCGTCGCGTCGAGCACCTGCTGCTATCCTTCGCCAACGCCACGTACTTCGGCATCCCCCTCTACATCTTCTTCTACCAGAGCGTCGAAAAATGGGCCAGCGGCATTCCGTATACGGCCAAATACACGGCCCTCAAGCTTTCGGCCCGGATCGGCATCGTCGTGGTTTTCAGCATCTTGGCGGTCTGCGTCTCCCTCATCATCACCATCCGAGAGACCGCGCGACTCAACGCGGACGGCGCCTCGCTCATCGCCGACCTCACCTGGCGGAGCCTCCCTCTCGTCGTCTTCGGATTCCTCGTCGGGGTCTTCAACGTCACGATGATCATGCGCGGCCTCGCGTACCGCATCAGCGATTCCAACTATTTCGCCTTCCAGCTCGGCGAGGGCAACCTGAGCGGGGCCTCGTTCACCGTGGTGCCGCGCGACGAGATGGGCGTGCTCGCGCACGGGCTCAACGTCGTACGGGACAAGATCCGGTCCTTGATCGTTTCCACCAAGTTGACCGTGGTGGACGCGATCCGGGCCAAGGAAGAGCTCCTCGCCGCCGTGGCCGTGACCGACGAGACCGTGGCGGCCATCAGCGCCGACGTGCGGGAAGTGAACGCCAAGGTCCGGAAGTTGGACGATGGCACGGACGGGGTGCTCCGCTCCATGGAGGCGGTCAACCAGAACATCGACGTCCTGAACGGCCAAATCGCGACCCAGGCAGAACGCGTGGAAGAATCCACGGCCTCGGTCACCGAGATGATCGCCTCGCTCAACAGCATCTCCTCCATCGCCGTGCGGAAGCTTGAGTCCACCGAGCACCTGACCACGGCCTCCGCAGACGGCAAGCGGAAGCTGGACGAGACGGTCGTCACGATCCAGCGGATGAACGAGAACATCGAACGGATCATGGGGATGGTGTCCACCATCCAGGGCATAGCCGCGCAGACGAACCTGCTCGCGATGAACGCGGCAATTGAAGCCGCCCACGCGGGCGACTACGGGAGAGGGTTCGCCGTGGTCGCCGACGAGATTCGGAAGCTCGCCGAGAATTCGGCGGTCAACTCCAAGAAGATCAACGGCGATATCAAAGATATCATCAACCTGATCCGGGAGGCGACGAACGCGGGCGACGCGACGTCCAAAGCCTTCGAAAGCATGAACCAGGAGATCGTCGACGTCGTTTCCTCGTTCCAGGAGATCGGGGAAAGCGTCAACGAACTGAAGGTCGGCGGGGAGCAGATACTGGAGTCCGTTTCCGCCCTCCGCGACATCTCCTCAAACGTCACCGGCAGCTCGGGGAAGATGGCCGAGGAAACCGCCTCCGTGGAAAAAGCCATGGCGGGCGTGAAGGATCTCTTCGACGAGACGCGGGACGTGACCGCGCGCATGACGCAGGAGATCGCAGTAGTCGCCGATCGTTCCAAGGATATGGGGATCAAGAGCAGCGAGATCCACGCGGTGACCGTCAAAATATCCGAGAGCCTCGCCGCCTTCAAAACGGAGTGAACGCGATGCTCCGACGCCGCTCCGTACCGAGGACCGACCCGCCCTCCCGGCACGCGGCGCGTCGCCCGCCCCGGTTCCCTGCGCGCGCTTCGGGCCGCGCGTTCGTCGCCCCGGCGCTCGTCCTCACCCTGGCGCTCATCCTCGCGAGTTGCGCGACGGCACCCAAGGAAAAGGTTTATCCCGCCGCGACCGCCCTCTTGAGCGGCACGACGGCGGCCATGAACGGGAGCGGATACTGGATCGCGCGGCACCCCGAACCGGACGAGCCCATCCTGGACGCCGCGGGAGTCGCCGAGCTCAACGCGGACATCCGCGCCCAAGGCTCGGTGCGCGACCTTTCTTCTTGGACGCCCCCGCGCGGGGAGGAACTCGCTAAGGAATTCAGGGACTCGGTCGATTGGGTGCGCCGTCTCAAGGTCTACCGGGCCGACGGCCGCAAGGTGCGCGGCGCGTCCGCCGAGGCCTTCCTGGCGCCCCTCGCCAGGCTCATGGATATCGATGCGGCGCGTCCGCGGCCCGTGGAGCGCGGCTTCCTCGTCGAACAGACCGATCTCCGCGCCCTCCCGACCGCCGAACCGCTTTTCGACGGGCCGGGCGATCCCTATATCGACAATCTCCAGACGAGCAGCCTGGAGCCGGGCCAGCCGGTGGTCATCCTGCACCGGAGCGCGGACGGCGCGTGGAGCTACGTCGCCGCCGAACTCGCCTCGGGTTGGGTGTCCGCATCCTCGGTCGCCGTGGCCGACGAAGCCGCCTTCGCCCGACGATACCGGGAGGCGGCGGTCACGGTTGTCTCGGGCCGCGCCGACCTCTTCTCCGACGCGTCGATGACGCGCTTCGCGCTCTACGCTCGCATGGGGACCCGCTTGGCACTATCGGGGGAGGAGCGCGGCGGGGCGATCGGAGTCTCCATGCCCATCCGCGACGCTGCTGGCGGCCTCCGCGAGGAAACGCTCTGGGTCGACGCGGGCGATGTGGTCCGCGGCCCCCTGCCCTATAC
>JAEWSV010000215.1 GCA_023398155.1 Spirochaetota bacterium | reverse complement strand
CAAGTCGCTGCTCGGCGCCCACCTCATTCCGCAGCACGCGACCTTGGGCAACTATCGGGAACTCCTGTCCTCCACCACGCTCAACTTCTCCCGCTGGATGCTGAACTCCTTCAAGATTTCCCTCATCTCGGTGTTCCTGATCGTGGTCACCACCTGCCTCGCCGCGTATTCGCTCTCCCGGTTCCGCTTCCGCGGCAAGAAGACGGTCATGATGGTCATCATGATCCTCAACGTCTTCCCGGGCATCCTCGCCATGATCGCCTTGTACACGCTGCTCCAACAGATCGGCACGTACATCCCCTTCTTAGGCCTCAACACCCACGGAGGACTCATTTGCATTTACGTTGCGGGAGCGATGAGCGTGAACGTCCTCATGGTGAAGGCCTTCATCGATACGGTGCCGCTGGAACTGGACGAGTCGGCCCTCATCGAAGGGGCGTCGCATTGGCAAACCTTCTGGAAGATCGTTTTCCCCATCATACGGCCGATGTTCGTGACGATCGGCATCCTGGCGTTCATGGGCACCTACGGGGACTTCGTGATGGCGAACCTCCTGCTCAAGGGCAACGAGAACATCACCGTGATGGTTGGCATCTTCCAGTTCACCCAGCAGCGTTTCGACACCGATTGGGGCATCGTTACCGCCGGTACGGTCATCGCGGCCTTGCCGGTGGTCTTCCTGTTCTTCGCGGCGCAGAAGCAGATCCTGGCCGGCTTGACCGCGGGCGCGGTTAAAGACTGAAGCGGTATGGGCGATAAACGCGTCTCCCCCGGACGGCTCCTCCACGGCGCCGACTATAACTACGAGCAATGGCTCGATCGGCCCGAAATCCTGGATGAGGATTTCGCGCTCATGAAGCGGGCCGGCTGCTCCGCCATGACGGTCGGCATCTTTTCCTGGGCCAAATACGAAAAGCGTGAAGGCGAATACGATTTCGAGTGGATGGACCGCCTCCTGGATCGCCTGCACGCGGTCGGCATCCGCGCTATCCTGTCCACGCCGACCGGGTCAAAACCGGCGTGGCTCTCGGCCGCCTATCCGGAGACCTGCCGGATGGACGTCCACGGGCACCGGGAGCGCCACGGATACCGGCACAACCATTGCAGGAGTTCCGCCGTCTATCGGGAGAAATGCGCGGAGATCAACGCGCGCCTCGCGGAACGCTACGGGAAACATCCGGCCCTAGCCCTCTGGCACGTCAACAACGAGTACAACGCGGGGCGCTGCTATTGCCCCGCCTGCCTCGCGGCCTTCCGCGCCTGGCTCCGCTCGCGCTACGGCACCCTGGACGCGCTCAACGCGGCGTGGTGGACGAGCTTCTGGAGCCATACCTTCGGCGATTGGGAAGAGATTTTCCCGGCTGATTCTTCCGTCAACGGCCTCATGTTGGACTGGGCGCGCTTCACGAGCGACCAGACTATCGATTTTTACCTGGCCGAATCGCGGCCGCTGCGTGAAATTACTCCGGACATCCCCATCACCACCAACTTCCAGACGCCCGACGTCGGCATAGACTATTTCGAGTTCGCCCGGCACGTCGACGTGGTCTCCTGGAACAGCTATCCGCGGTGGCACGCCTCGGGCGACGACGCGGCCGTAGCCTGCCGCGACGCCTTCTTCCATGACTTGTACCGGGCCGCTAAGGACGCGCCGTTCCTGCTCATGGAATCCACCCCGAGCTGCACGAATTGGCAGGGAGTCAGCCCCCTCAAGCGGCCGAACGTGCATGCCCTCGCCGCGCTCCAGGCAGTGGCGCACGGCTCGGATTCCGTCCTCTATTTCCAGTGGCGGCAGAGTAGGGGGGGCGAGGAAAAATTCCACGGCGCCGTGGTGAGCCACTTCGGCTCGGATACGCGGGTCTTTTCCGAAGTCAGCGTGGTGGGGGATATCCTCGGCCGGCTCTCTTTCCTTTCCGGTTCTCCGATCCGCGCCGAGGTCGCGGTCGTTTACGATTTCCAGAACGGGTGGGCCCTGGACCTGGCCCAACTGCCGCGCAGCGTGGAGAAGCGGTACCAGGAGGAATGCGTCGCGCATTATTCGGTTTTTTGGCGGCGGGGCATCGCCGCGGACGTCGTCGGGGGGGCGGCACGGGATTTTTCGCGCTACAAGCTCGTCGTGGTTCCGATGCTCTATATGCTCCGCGCCGATACGGCCGAAGCCCTGTCCCGCTATGTCTCAGGCGGCGGAAAGCTCGTCGTCACCTATCTCACGGGCCTCGTGGACGAATCGGACCTGTGCTTCCCGGGCGGGGCGCCCGGTCCGCTGGCCGCTCTACTCGGACTTCGGGTGGAGGAAACGGACGCGGTGAGCGACGCGCGGCCGCAGTCCATCCGCTCAAGCGGCGATGGGGACAGGGACGGTGACGGAGCGCTCGCGTTCCCTGCCGGATCTTTCCGCGCGTCGCATTACGCCGATATCCTGCGCCTGGAGGGCGCCGAGGTCGCGGCCCGCTACGAACACGACTTCCTCGCGGGCCTTCCGGCCGTGACCCGGCACCCGTTCGGGAAAGGCGCGGCCTGGTACCTCGCGACCAGGACCGAGACGGCTTTCCTGGACGCGTTCTACGGTAGGTTGATCGACGAGGCCGACGTCGAAAGCTCCGTCCCCTTCGCGCTTCCGCTGGGCGTCGCCGCCGCGACACGCGGAACGGCGGGGAGCGGCGCGGCGCCCACCGGAGCGGAGGGCCTCGGCGCGGCGCGTAACGCCGCGGGGACGGAGCCCGTCACGTTCGTGCTGAACTTCACCGACGCGGAGGTTTCGATCGATATGGGCGGCGCTCGGTATCGGGACGCGCTTTCCAGGGAAGAGGTGCCGGGGAGATTGAAGCTGGAGCCGTACGGCTTCCGCCTACTTACGTGCGCCGACGTTCATTGACAGTCCCCGGAGTGAGGACGTATCTTGGCCGACATGGTCCAAAACGACGAAAAGAATCGCCAACGCGTGACGCAAGAGGATGTCGCCCGGGCAGCGGGGGTCACGCGGAGCGTGGTTTCCTACGTCCTCAACGGCAATAGCCGATCGGTCGCTCCCGAGACGCGCGACCGCATCCTCAAGGCGATCGACGAGCTCGGGTACCGGCCGAACAAATTCGCCCAGGCCCTGATGCTCGGCAAAGGGAACCCGTCCGCGGTACGGCAGATCGGCATCGTCCTGAACGGCGCCCACGTCTTCCTCCGCCCTTACTACGCCGAGATCCTGGCCGGCATCCACGAGCGGGCGCACGAGGGCGGCTACCACATCCGGTTCATCCGCTTCTTCGATGAGCTCAAGGATCCGATCATCTTCAACAGCCTCATCCACGACGAGGAGATCTGCGGCCTCATCCTCATCGCCCTGGACCAGAGCATCGTGACCGTAGAAGACGAGGGGCTCATCGACCAAATCAGGGAGCGCATCGAGAACATCGTCTGCGTGGAATGGCAGCACGAAGGACTCTCGTCCGTTTGGTTCAACCGCAGGGACGCGGCCTACGCGGCCACGAATCACCTCCTCTCCCTCGGCCACCGGAAAATCGCGTATATCGGCGAGTCGGACGAGCGCATCATCGGCTTCAGGCAGGCCATGATCGAGTCGGGCGAGAGCGACGTCTCCGCCCTCCTCATCGAATCCGCGAACGACATGCGGTCCGGCTACGACGCGGCCGCTTCTGTCCTCCCCGGAAACCCGGAGTTGACTGCGGTGATGGCGGGCAGCGACGAGGTCGCGATCGGCATCCTCCGCTACCTGAACGGCCACGGCATCGCCGTTCCGCACAGCATCGCCATCGCGAGCATCGACAATATCGAGATGGCGGAGTTCACGAACCCTCCGCTCACCACGGTCAACGTCCAGAAGGCCGCCATGGGGAGGCAGGCCGTCCAGATGATCATCGACCGCGGGAGGTCCCTCACGGACGGTCCGGTAACCATGCTCCTGCCGAGCTCCCTCGTGATCCGCGAATCGAGCGGGGCGAAATAGGGAAATCCAGGCTATAATAGGCGCCGCGAACGAGGGCGCTCTTGCAGGAACGGTTCACCGACTACGCACGGTACAGCAGGCTCGTTTTTCCGCTCATCACGACGCTCGGCTCGGCGGTGTGCTACGCGCGCTTCAAGAGCGTCGAGTACCGCCTCGTCGATCCCTACGAGGGCATAGTGGACCCGGCGTTCGCGCTCATCCTGTTCGCGGCCCTGGTCTT
>JAEWSV010000134.1 GCA_023398155.1 Spirochaetota bacterium | reverse complement strand
TCGGGGCGGGAAGTTCGCTCGCCGACGTCTCGGTGCGGGATTTCCGTTCCCTCGTAGGCGGCGAATGCCTCGTGACCCTCGTGGAACGCGGAGAGGAGACCATCATCCCCGACGGTTCCACCACCCTGCGGGTCGGGGACCGGTTCCACGCGCTCGCGCGGGAAAGCGAGCTCGGCCGCATCTTCGAGTTGGCCGGCCGTCGGATGAAGAGCCTCCAGCGTATCGGGATCGTCGGAGGCAGTAGGATCGGCGCCCTCATCGTGGAAGGGCTCCTCGGGAACGACGAGAAAAAGCCCACCATCCTTTCGCGCCTCATGCGCGTGCTCAGGCCCAAGGCGTACCGCAAGGTGGTCGTCATCGAGCGGGATTACGGGCTCTGCAAGGAACTTTCCGGCCGTTTCCCGGAGGCGCTCGTCCTCAACGAGGACATCTCCGATGAAGGCTTCGTGGCCGACGAGGGCATCGGCGACCTCGATCTCATCGTCACCGCTACGGAAAACCAGGAACTCAACATGATCGCCGCGCTCTATCTCAAATCGCGCGGCGTGGATCGGGCGGTCGCGCTCGTGAGCGGAGCGGGCTACGCGGCCATCGCGCGGCGGCTCGGCATCGACGTCGTCGTCCCGATGAAGTCGGTCGTGGTCGATTCGATCCTCTCTCACCTCTTGGGGAGGGGCGTGCGCGGCGTCCACCGGGTCGGCGACGGTTCGGTCGAGATCCTGGAAATGGAACTCGGCCGGACGGCGCCGGTCATCGGGACGCGCCTGGATCAGTTCAAGTTGACCGCGGGCGCCCTCGTCATGCTCGTGACGCGGGAAGCCGAGTCCTTCCTTCCCCACGGCGACTACGTGTTCGCCGCCGGCGACAAGATCGTCCTCACCGTCAAGAAAGGCGGCGAGGACGAGGCTGAACGCCTGTTCGGTACCCGCTCATGAGGCGCCGCGTCCTCATCCGCGTCCTATCCTTGCTCCTCGGAATAGTCGCGCTCTCCATGCTGCCGTCGCTATTCCTGGCCCTTACGGAAGGAGACGGCCGGACGGTCGGAGCGTTCGCGTTTCCTATAGGATTCGCTCTTGCCGGGGCGCTTGCGGCCGTCTTCCTCGGCCGGAAAGTCTCAGTCCGTTTCGGCCCCGCCGACGGTTTCCTGCTCGTCTCCCTCGCCTGGATCCTGACGAGTTTCTTCGGCGCCGTCCCCTTCGTCCTCTCGGGCTACCTTCCGAACTGGTCCGAGGCCGTCTTCGAGACCGTCTCCGGCTTCACCACCACCGGCGCTTCCGTATTCGCCGATATCGAAGCGGTGCCGCGCTCCATCACGTTCTGGCGGGCGATGACGCATTGGCTCGGCGGCATGGGCATCGTCGTGCTCACCGTCGCCCTCCTGCCCCTGCTCGGCGTCGGCGGTTTCCAGCTCGTGAAGGCGGAAGCTCCGGGCCCCGAGAAGGACAAGATGACTCCGAAGGTAGGTGAGACCGCCAAGATCCTCTGGATCATCTACATGGCCCTCACCGCGCTACAGGTCGTCCTCCTCATGCTGGGCGGCATGGATTGGTTCGAAGCGACCACGCATTCCTTCGCGACCATGGCTACCGGCGGCTTCGGCGTCAAGAACACGAGCATCGGCTACTACCGCTCCGCCTGGATAGACGGCGTCTGCACGACCTTCATGGTGATCGCCGGAGCCAACTTCAGCCTCTACTACCGCGTCCTCCAGGGGAAGTTTCGCGATCTCTTCGCTAACACCGAGTTCCGCGTCTACCTCGGCGTGTTCTTCATCTCGTCGGCGGCCATCGCGCTCGTGCTCTTGCCCACGTACGGTTCCTTCGGCCAAGCGTTCCGTTACGCGAGCTTCCAATCGTCCTCCATCTTGACCACGACCGGATTCGCCACAGCGGACTTCGATAGGTGGCCCGAGTTCGCCAAGATGGTGCTGGTGCTCCTCATGCTCATCGGCGGATGCTCGGGTTCCACCGCGGGCGGCATCAAGGTGGTGCGGCACGTCGTGCTCTGGAAGCAGGCGGGCAACGAGATGCGGCGCCTCCTGTACCCGCGCGGCGTCTTCAGCGTCCGCCTCAACGGCAAGGTGGGCCGCAAGGACGTCGTCTACGGCGTGGCCGGCTTCGTCTTCGTCTATCTCGCCCTCATCTTCGGCGTTGCCCTCGTGGGCGCGAGTTCGGGGGCCGACGTGGTCACGTCCCTGACCGGCTCCCTCGCCACGGTCGGCAACATCGGCCCCGGCCTCGGCGCGGTCGGGCCGACCATGAACTACGCGGCCTTCCCCGATTACGTGACCTGGGTCTATTCCTTCGGCATGCTGGCGGGCCGTCTGGAACTATGGACCGTCCTCATCCTCTTCAAGCGCGAATTCTGGAGGATTTGACCGGAGGCGTCGCGGAATTCAATTGTCGCCTTGCCGTTCGGCGCTTCTCTTCGATATAATGCCGGTCTCTATGGACAACAAGAATCTGCATTGGGCCGACCAAACCGCGGAGAAGATCATCCGCGAGAAGGGCGATAAGGAACTCTACACCTGCGCTTCGGGCATCACGCCGTCAGGTACGGTGCATATCGGTAACTTCCGCGAGATCATCTCGGTGGACCTCGTCGTGCGCGCGCTCCGCGACCTGGGCAAGAAGGTCCGCTTCATCTATTCCTGGGACGACTACGACGTCTTCCGCAAAGTTCCGCTCAACATGCCGGAACAGGAGATGCTCCAGCAACACCTGCGCTTCCCCATCACCATGGTTCCGGACCCCTGGGGCCGCGACGAAAGCTACGCCCGCCACCATGAGGTCGATGTCGAGAGCATCCTGCCCGCGGTCGGCATCGCGCCTGAATTCCTCTACCAATCCAAGCGCTACCGCGCGGCCATGTACTCCGAGGGTATGAAGAAAGCCTTGGAACATCGTGCTGAGCTCGTGAAGATCCTGGACAAGTACCGGGACGAGGAGCACAAGATCCAGGGCGAATGGTGGCCC
>JAEWSV010000094.1 GCA_023398155.1 Spirochaetota bacterium | reverse complement strand
GCCCTGGCCCTCTACAAGACCTGCCAAGCCTATGCCGCCATTTCGGGCCGCGCCTACGTGGTGCCCGAGGACGTCAAAGAACTCGCCCCGGACGTCTTCCGCAAGCGGATCATCCCGACGCCGGAAGCGGCGCTCAAGGGCCTCCACGCGGATCGCGTCACCGAATCGGTGCTGGACCGCGTACCGGTTCCGGCCTTCAAGGAAAGAAGGTGATCCGTTTTCTCCTCTTCTTCGCGGCTCTCCTCGTTTTCCTGTTCAATCCTTCGCGATGGACGCGGATCATAGCCTTCGTCCTCGTCTGCGTCCCGCTCCTCGACTTCGCGTACCTCGCCGTGCTGTCCCGCTCGCTGCGCCTCCGTCGCCGCGACGCGCTCCTCCGCGGCCACCGCGGCGTCGCCTTCGACGTGGAGCTCGTGCTGGAGAACCGGTCCTGGCTGCCGGCGCTCGGCCTCGTGTTCCGCGACGTCACCGGCACCATCGACGCGGGGGGGAGTAACCGCCTCGTCGTTTCCCTGGCCCCGCGCGAGCGCCGCGTCCTCACCTACCGCATCACCGCCCGCGAACGGGGCGAGTTCGAGCTCGGGCCGTCCCAGCTCATCCTGCGCGACTTCTTCGGCCTCGCGAAGCGGCGCCTCTCCTCCGACGAGCGGTGCCGCCTCATCGTCTACCCCCGTATCGATCGCCTCCCCTTCTCTCCCCGCAGCGGCCTGCCCCAAGGGGCCATCGCGTCGCTCAATCCCGTCCACGAGGACCTGACCCGCTACCGCTCCATCCGCGACTACGTGACCGGCGACGAGATGAAGCGGATCAATTGGAAGGCGAGCGCGCGGCTCGGGTCTTTGGCGACGAACGAATACGAAAACACCCTCAGCGTCCCGCTCGTGATCCTCCTCAACCTTTGCCTGGACGACTACGCCCTGAAGTGGCGCTACGGTTCCGCCGAAGAGGCGATCGCGGTGAGCGCCTCCTTGGCCGTCGCAGCTGCCGGCGCCGGACAGGCCGTCGGTCTCGTTTCCACGGGGAGGTTCAAAGAAAGCGGAGTGCCGGTATCCATAAAGCCGGGGACGGAGACGGTCGTCCCGCTACTGGAGACCCTGGCCCTCATAGAGCCGGTAAACGGCGCGGCGGAGACGTATTTCGCGCGCGCCGCCGTCACCCTGCCCTTCCGCGCGCGGGTCGCCTACGTCGGCGCCTCGCCGGGAGAACACGCGGCCGCCCTCGCCGCGGCCGTGCGCGGGCGATCGGGCAGTCTCCGCCTATACCTTTCCGACCTCAACCTGGAGGAGGAACTGAGGCTCGCCGCGCTCGGCCTGGAGGCGGTACCCATTGAGGAGGCCGGCCGTGAGTAACGCGGACCGCTACCGTGCCCTGATCCACCCCCTGCTCTCGGTGCTCCTCCCCGCGTCTTTCCTCGTTCCACTCTCCGCGATCGTCACGGGCTTCTTGGGAACTGCCCTGCCGGCCTTGACCACCGCAGCGGTCGTCTGCCTCTGTTCGGGGTTCCTGGCCGCCCTCTTCGAAAACATCGCGCGCGTAGAGCGGGTCCACGCACCGGGTAGGTTCCGCTTCGCCTTTCTGCTCATCGGCCTCATCTACCTCGCGGTTTCCCTTATGGGGCGCGGCCCCCTCGAGCTCCGCATCCATCCAGGCCTGGAGAACGTCTGGTTCGCGTTCATCGGCGGCGCCCAGTGGTTCCTCGCGACATCGCTCCAGGAAACCTTCCGCAGCCGCGAATACCTCCTGGAGGAGATGGAAGGTAAGGCCGGGATAGCCCTCACCATCGCCATCCGAGATGCGACGACCCTCACGGGAACTACCCTTTCAGGCCTCAAAACGCTGCGGATTTTGAATATCGCGTTCGCCCTCGCGCTTGCCGTCATCCTCATCACGATCGACTTCTTCCGCGTACCGATCCCCCCGGCGACCGCCGCGGCGACCCTCGCGAGCTTCCTCCTCCTGCCGCTCGTCGCCGCGCTCACGGGCCAGTACGCCTTCGAACACGACGCCGCGAGCGAGGGCTTCCCCATCGATGAGGAGCTCCGTTCCCGGAAGCTCCGCATCGCGCTCGCCATCATCATTGTACCGCTGATCCTCGCGCCGTTCGCGGCGGGCTCGGAGGCCCTCCTATCGCCGGATCTGATACTCCGGTTCCTCGCCTGGCTCGCCGACCTCCTCATACCGAAGTCCGTTCCTTTCGATTTGGCTCCCCAACCGGAACCGGGTCAAGTTGAGCTCATAGAAGAATTGATGCGGCTACGGGAAGCCGACGAAGGTAGGGCAGGCCTCGACCTCTCCTGGCTCTACGCCATCCTGAAACGCGTCTTCCTCGTCGCGGCGGGCCTCGGTTTCGTCGCCTTCCTCCTCGCGCCCGTCTTCTCCAAGCATTTCCGCGCGGCGCTCAAGAGGCGATCCCTCGGCCGTTTCCTCCTCCGGAAGCTGCGCGAGTTCGCGAGCCTTTTCCGTTTCCGCCGCCATAAGAAAGAAGCGCGGAACCGCGTCGGACCGGACGACCTCGTTCCGGTCCGCGAAGCGTTGGAAGCGCTCACGCGCGGGAGGAGGACGCGGCAGAAACGGCGCGAAGTAGGCCGCATGACCAAGAGTTTCCTAGCCCTCATACGGTGGGGAACCGAGCGAGGCGTCCCCTACGCTCTCTCCACGGCGCCCGGCGAGTACGTCCGCGATCTCGCGGCGTCGCAAGAAGCGGCCGAGACGGCGTTAGGAGCCGACCTCCTCTCGACCGGAGACATTTTCGAAGAGGCCCTCTATTCCGATCACCTCTTGGACGCGGAACGCCTGGCGGAATACGAGGAAGCGATCCGGCGGGTGCTCGCCTCCCGCCCTGATCGACGGACCTTTCCTACAATCGGGCCATGAGCCTGGTCGCCGATCTCCACCTCCATTCGCGGTACTCGCTCGCCGCGAGCCCGAAAATCACGCCGGCGCGCTTGGATCGCTGGGCCCGGATCAAGGGCATCGGCCTCCTCGGCACGGGCGACTGCACCCATCCCGCCTGGCTCGCGGAACTCCGAGCGGCGCTTGAGCCGTCCGGCGAGGGCTTGTTCACCCTCAAGGCGGCCGCGCGGAAGGAATTCGACGCGGGCGAGGCGCTCGCCGATGAGCTGCCCGACGTCGGCGGCCCGGAGCCCGGTAAAGCACCGCGCTTCGCCCTCACCGGGGAGGTCTGCACTATCTACTCCCGAGGCGGAAAAACGCGCAAGGTCCATCACCTCGTCATCCTGCCCGATTTCGCGGCCGCCGCGGCCTTCCAGATACGCCTCGCCCGCGTCGCCAAAATCGAGTCGGACGGCAGGCCCATCCTCCGCCTCGACTCGCGCGAACTCTTCAAGCTGCTCTTGGACGCCGACGACCGATCCATCCTCGTGCCCGCCCATATCTGGACGCCCTGGTTCTCGGCCCTCGGCGCAAAGTCCGGCTTCGATTCCTTAGAAGAGTGCTACGGCGAACTCGCTCCGCGCATCGGCGCCATAGAGACGGGACTCTCGTCCAATCCGCCCATGAACTGGGCGGTGAGCGGTTTGGACCGTTTCGCGATCATCTCCAACTCGGACGCGCATTCGCCGGAAAAACTCGGCCGCGAGGCGACCCTCATCGAAATGGAGGAATCGTTCCCGGGCCTCGCCGAAGCCCTCGCGGGAGGCGGCAAGCGGGGCGAGGTCGTCGGCACCGTAGAGTTCTTTCCCCAAGAGGGCAAATACCACTACGACGGACACCGCGTATGCGGAGTCGTCCTTTCGCCCGAGGAAAGCGAGGCAGTCGGCGGCCGTTGTCCGGTCTGCGGAAAACCGCTCACGAACGGAGTCCTCCGGCGCGTCCGCGAACTCTCGGACCGGCCGGTGGACGAAGCAACGCCTTGTCCCGACGGGTACGGCGGAACGAACCGGCGCCCCTACCGGTCCCTCATCCCCCTCAAGGAAATACTCTCCGAACTGCTTGGGACGAACGAAGGCTCCAAGAAGGTCGCCGCCGCCTACCTCCCCCTCGTCCGGAACGCGGGAAGCGAGTTCTCCCTTCTCCTCGACCGGGATCTCGGGGATATCGGGTCGATGCGGGCGCCCGGCGTGAGCGGCGGGCTCCTCGCGGCCGCGATAGACCGCATGCGCGGAGGCCGCGTTTCCGTGAAGAGCGGCTACGACGGCGAGTACGGCACGGTCCGCGTCTTCGCGCCCGGAGAGCGCCTCTATCCTTAAGACCCGTTCAGTTCTCGGAAGAAGCGCTTATTCGCCGCGTATAACCCAGCCAGCACGCCATAATTACGGTCGTAGATCGCCCGGTTCGCGGGGTCCGGCACGAAGATCTTCCTGACCCGGACGATATCCTTGGCGGCTGCGAGGGAATCGATTAAGCCGAGGCCTACGGCCGCCGTCAGCGCCGCGCCCGCGGCCCCCGCATTCTGGGGATCCTCGATCGCCTCCACCGTCCGGCCGGTCGCGTCGGCCAGGATACGGCAGAGCGAGTCCGATAGCGCGCCGCCGCCCGCGAACCGGAGCACTCCCGATACGGTGAGTTTCTGCTCCTGCGCGTCGATGAGGAGGCGCTTGTTGAGCGCGATGCCTTCCACGACGGCCCGGATGAGCCGACGCTTTCCCGTCTCCAATCCGATGTTGAAGAAGATGCCGCGCGCGTTAGGATCTTCCTGCGGACAGCGATTACCGTGCAGCCAGGGCGCGAACACCACGCCGCCAGAGCCGGCCGGCTCCTGCTCGATCGAAGCGCAGAGATAGTCGACGAGGCTCCGCCATTCTTCCTCGCCGCCGCTCGGCCGCACGATTTTTTCCAGGTAAATTCCGATCTCGTCGAGCGCCAGGTGGTCGCGCACCCATTCCAGGCATTTCCCCGAGGTTTCCTGCTCCGCGAAGTAATTATAGAGCCCCGGCCGCGCCCCGACCACGGCGGCGATCATCCGGTCGGTATCGACGATGCGCCGGTCGGTCACCGTGGAGACCCAACCGCTCGTTCCGATGTAGACGTGCGTGTCGCCGCACGCCACGGCGCCGGCGCCGACCCCGATGAGCGACGCGTCGCCGCCGCCAGCGAAAACCGGGATGCCGGGCGCGAGGCCGAGCTCGGCGGCGGCTTTATCCGTAAGACCGCCGACCGCCTCGGTGGATTGGACTATCTCGGCCAAGTGTTCGCGCCGCACGCCGTGGGCGCGCACGAGGATCGGGCTCCAATCGAATCGCCCCGGGCGCGAGTCCATGAGGAAGGTCGCGTAGGCCGAATCGCGGGACATGACCGCCCGCCCTGTGGCGCGGAAGATGAGGCTTTCCTTGGCGTCCAGCCATTTATATATCCGGGAAAAAACGTCCGGCTCGTGGCGCTCTACCCAGCGGTATTTCCACACCGGGTCCTTGACGCTCGCCGCGGCGCCGCCCGCGATCACGAGCGAGGGAAGCAGCACGCCGAGTCCGAGCCCCGCTATCCGCGGCCCGGCCCCCCCGAAGTCGCGCTTTTCCGCTTCCGCGCGGCGGTCCATGT
>JAEWSV010000466.1 GCA_023398155.1 Spirochaetota bacterium | reverse complement strand
GTGTTGCTCTTCAGAACGGCCTTTTCGGAGGGGACGGAAACGCTCCAGGTATCCGCTACGCTCGCTCGGTCCGTTCAGACGCTCCGGTTGCCGTACCGACCGCTCCGTTCGTCAAAGATGGTGGAAGCCGAAGGCGGCGGCATCGCCTTCGCAGCGCGGGACGGCTCGTATTCTTTCCGGCGCGCCGCGGTGGACGCGGAAAAACGGACGCTCGTACTGAACGCGAGCGCCTCTTCGTTCTCCTACGGGAAAATAGTCCCCCAGAAAACCTTCTCGCCCGCCGAGCTCGTGATGCCTCAAGCCGCGGACAAGACCGCCTTTGATCGAGCGCTACTGCGGTGGCGCGATCTCGCGCTGGCCGGCTGGGAACGGGCCATGGCGGGCTCTCCGGACGAGGAGACCATCGTCGCGTACGTGGCTGAATCGAACCGACGCGGAGGCTACCGCTCGGCGGTGGCTACGGCGCCCAAGGCCTTCCTGGACGGCGCCGGCCGGACTTTCTTGTCTACGGTGTACTTCGGTCGCTTGGACGAGGCTCTACGCTCGCTGTCGGCCGATGAGCGGGAGACCCTCGGTCGGCTGTCCCGCCTGGCGAACGAGCGTAATCTCGATTTGTTCTCGGAACGCAATCTTATTGCCTACCTAGCAGTCCGGGCGAGCCGGACGATCGCCGACGACGTAGCCGCGTTCGCCCGTTCGGTGGATCCCTCCTCGGTTACGCCGCCCCTGGCCGCGGGGTTCCTGGAATGTTGGGCCGATTGGAAGAAACACCGGCCGGCCGATGCCAACCCCTTCGATACGCTCGTGGACCAGTCGCGTTTCGTCCTTTCGGAGAGAATGAAGAGGTCGGACGACGGACTCGTGTTGCCCGCGGCGGACGGCGCCGTCGATACCGCCTTCGCTCTGCGCGTCGGACGGGCCCTCGAGCGATCCTCCGCCGGAGCTAAGGATTCTACCTGGCTGGAACTCGGCAGGAGCCTGATCTTGTCGGTGCTTTCGCTCGCCGATTCCGTCGGCACGGTTCCCGCCGCCCTTCAGTTCGTTCCTCCGGCAGCGCCGGTCCCTACGGGGCAGGCACGGCTTTCCGCCGCCCGCATCTACCGGGCTGTCGCCGAATATGACCGGCTCCCCCGGGCCGCGCCCCTCTCAACCGAGGGCGGAGCGCCGCTCTGGGCGTGGACCGCCGCTTCTGCCGTGACCGTCTCCAGGGAGGCGGGCGTCCTGGATCTCGCGGTGACCTTCGCCGCGGGCGAGACCCATTATATGATGATCCGGGGGCTTAAGCCCTTCGCGAAGATCCAGCTATACGGTATCGATTTCCGTACCGATCCTCGATTCGAGCGGTACGACTCTTCGGGCTGGGCATACTCCGCTTCCGAGCAGACTCTTATCCTGAAGATGAAGCATAAGATGCCGGTGGAACATGTGAGGGTATATTTTGAGGAATCTTGACGACGCGTCGGCCAATGCCGACGACGCGTCGGCATTGGCCGACGGCGTATTCTTTTCCGTATTGAAGGGACCCGTCGATTTCCTGCTCGTTCGTCACGGAGAGAGCGACGGGAACGCGGCGGGTATCTTCCAGGGGCGCCAGGATTCCCCGCTTTCGCCGATCGGGCGCAATCAAGCGGCCGCCCGCGGCCGCGCGCTCGCTGAAGTCCTCGGCGACGGAAGCGCGGTAGTATTCTGTTCGCCGCTCTCGCGCGCACGCGAGAGCGCCGAGATCATCGCGCGGACGGCCGGTATCGCTGAGCCTCGCGTTGAGGCGGACCTTATCGAATTGGATACGGGATCTTGGACCGGACGGTCATGGACGGAAATCCAGGCGACGGAGCCGGATACCTGGAAGCGTTTCCACGGAGAGAGTTGGGCGGCCATCAGCGACGCGGAAAGCCCCGAAGCGCTCTACCGGCGGGCGATGCGCGCGTGGACCGTCTTGCGCGACGCCGCGGTCGCCGAAGGCTTCCGGACGGTGGTCGCGGTTTCGCACGGCGGCTTCCTCCAGTGGCTCATCCGTACCACCTTCGGCTGCCGGTCGTGGTTTCCCCTGGTGCCCACCCACAATTGCGCGGCTTCCCGGCTCCGCGTGGAACCGGCCGACGGCGGCGCGTACGTTTCCTGGAAAGCCTTGGACGAGAAGGCGGAAGTCGGCCGCTAACGCGCCGATCGGTCTCCGTCAGGAAGCGGGGCCGAAACCTTCCATCAGCGAATTCCGTTCCTCTTCGCTATCGGCGATGAGGCTTGCCGCTAGGAAGCGCCCGACGACGGTCTCCGTGGTGAGCCCGCCCATCGGAACGGCGCCCTCGCGCCAAAGCTCGCGCGACGTGGAGTAACCCGCGAAATCGACCACGCCCTCCTGCTGGGAAGTGCAGTAGAACCGCGCTCCTTTCTTGCGCGCTACGGCGAAGGCCCGCTTGAGCGAATAGGGCCCCTCCCGGAAACTCGCGGTGCCCGTATCGTAGAGCTCAAGGAAGAAATTGCGGACGCCTTGATCCATGAGGCCGACGAGGTAATCGGCGCGGAGGCCCGGATAGACGCGGACGACGCACATGGAATTCGCGGCGTCTTCCAGGAGTTGGGCCAGGACGTATTGATCGGCTTCCAGCGGGCCCGTGAGGAGCGGCGTGCCGGTGAAAACGCCCTCGCGCATGTTCCAATTGCGGAAACCGTCGACGCCGATGCGTTCGAACTTCAGGTTGAGCGGCGAAAGGACTTTTCCGCCGTGGATGACGTAGACGCCGGTTTTCCGTTCCATCGCCACCGCTACGGCTTGCCGCATGGTATTCGCCGCCTCCGCGGAGGCTCCCGGCGGAGTGGACGAGGCCACGAGGACGATGGGCGCGCTCGCGTCCGCGAAGAGCCAGTAGAGGAGCGGAGCAGTGTACGGCAGGGTGTCGGTGCCGTGCGCCACGACGATGCCGTTGGAGGTGCCCGAATTGAGCTTGTCCGCGATGGCGGTGATGAGGGCCGCCCAGTCGGCGGGAACGATCTCCTCGGAGAGGAGGCGGCCAACTTGGACGGACTCGAAACGTACTCGGGCGAGCGACTCGTCGCCGTCCTGGGCGAGGAGGTCCCGGAGTACGCGCTCGTCGCCCGGTTCCACCGCGCCGTCCTCGGCGAGGCGGCCCGAAATGGCGCCGCCCATCGAAAGGACGTAGACGAGGGAGACGGAAAGCTCCTCGCGCAAGATTTCCTTCACGAGGGTCGGTTCGGCTAAGCCGTCTGTTTCCCGCATGATGCGGCCGGTGAGATACCGGATGGGCCGGGCGTCGCCTTCCCGAACGCGACGGACTTCCTGCGGATTGGCTTCAACGATCTTGCGGACGATGTTCTCGATGGTAGCGCGATCGGTCAGCTGTTCCCAGCCGCGGCTCTTGACGAGTTCCACGGGATCGAGGCTTTCCTCCAGGGCTACGGTGATCGCCTGCTTGGCGATGCCGCCGTGGATGCGCCGCTCCGAGAGCATTCGGAGGAGGCCGGCGAATCGCTCAGGGTTGAGGGACGCGTCTTGAGGGCTGAGCTGGAGCCGCTTCAGTTCCTTTACGACGAAGGAGGCCAGCCATTGGGCCGCCTCGCGCGGGTCGGCTCCCGCGGCGACGGCGCGTTCGAAGTAGTCGGCGCGGCTCTTCTCGTCGCAGATGAATTCGGCCTGGGGCACGGTGAGCGAATACTCGGCCGCGACTCGGTCCCGCCGCGCCTCGGGGAGTTCGACGGTGAAGGCGTCAAGGGCTTCCAGCACCTCGGGGCCAGGCGAGAAGGGAGCCACCTCTCCGACCGCGACGAACTTCGCTTTGGATTCGGTCTTGCGCTTCTGGAAGGACTCGGTGACGTTTTTCGTTTCGTTCCAAATGCGGCTTTCGGGGACGATGGTCCCGCCGTTCGTGAGGATGTCTTCTTGGCGGCCGAGTTCCGCGTTCACCGCTTTGCGGACGAAATTGAAAGAGTTGAGATTGCGAAGTTTGACGAAGCCTTCGGGCTCGTCCGGGAAGGGGGCGATGGCGACGTGCGCGTTACAGCGGATGACGCTCTCCACGGGCACGCCGGGGATAATCTCCAGGTATTGGATGCGGCGGCGCAAATCGGAGAGGAACACCTCCGCCTCTTCGCCGATTTCGAAGTCGGCTTCGGTGCGGATGCGGAGGCTCGGCATACCGACGGTCGAGTAGTCCATCCTCGTCTGGTTACCCGAATGGGTCAGCCTGCCCGCGTCTTCTTCCACCCTGATCTCGGCGATGCGTATGCGCTTGCGTCGACGGTGGAACGCGATATCCATCATGCCGTCCGAACCGATCTTGAGGGAGAGCCGGGAGAGCGCGTATTCATCCGGTACGTCGGGCGTGCTCGCGTTCCGTTCATAGCGCGGCTCCTTGGCGATCGAGCAGCCGAGGGCCCGGGCGACGAAGTACGCTTTCCGCGCGGCGCTGAGATTGAGCCGCGGCTGGGCGCCGCCTTCGCGACGGCAGATCGGACAGGAACCGACGCTGCCGGCATCATACGCGCAGTCGCAGAAAGTCTTTACGCCCGTGAGGAGGAGAATGCGTACTTCCAGCGCTATATGGGACTTATACACCGACGTTCCTCTTTCGCGTACTATGCGCGCGGCCGGAAGACCTGTCAAGGCGGACTCCTCCGGAGTCCGTGAGGCGGACCGCTCCGCGGTCCGCGGAACGAATATCTTGCGGGGTAAATATATTTGACTTTTTAGCCTCTATACGGTAATCTCGTCTGATCGCATGAATTGAATGATAATTCATGCCATCCGTACGCAGAATCTGCGGATTATAAACATCGAGCCCAACCGCGCGTGGATGATAAAATATCGAGCGGATAACCTTCTCGATTGCTTTTTCGCGGGGTGAGAGTACAATGAATAGTTACGTAAGGAGATCCCGTGACGAAGCGCGACTTCCCTAAAGTCCACTTTTACGATCAGGATTTCGTGGATATATACGACAGGACCTGGGCCTGGATCCAGGACTGCTGGCTCGCCGGAGGCGTTGACAGCGGCCTCGACGGCAAGTTCTTCGGATATCCCGGTAGTCCCTCGGTCGATCAGGTCGAAGCAATCTGCGCCTCGTTTTTCCTGGTATATTCCAATCGGATATACCAGGCCCATCCGTCCCTGGATCTTTTCTATTCCAAACAGGAACCGAACGGCGCCATCCGCTGTAAATACGATCTGGAAACCGGCGCGGCGGTCGCCGATCCGGCGAACCCCGACGGCCTCGGATTACCGGTTTTCGCCTGGGCGGAGTTCAACCTCTACCATAAGTCGGCGAACAAGAAGCGCGTGAAGGACGTGCTCCCGATCCTCCAGAAGTACATGGCCTGGATCGATTCGGTATGCAAGAAACCGAACGGCCTCTACGCGGTCCCGCTCGCGGCCACCGGCATGGACAACGCGCCGCGCGAGAACGCCGTCTATCATGTGGATTTCAACGCGGCGATGGCGATCAACGCCCTATATATGTCCGCGATGGGCGACATCCTCAACGATAAGGAAACGAGCTTCCAATACAAGCGGCTCTACTTTTCGCTCAAGACCCGAATCAATTCGCTCATGTGGGACCCTGACGACGGGTTCTACTACGACCTCGACGGCGACGAGA
Source organism: Spirochaetota bacterium (assembly GCA_023398155.1). Lineage (GTDB taxonomy): Bacteria > Spirochaetota > Spirochaetia > Treponematales > Breznakiellaceae > JAEXTK01. The sequence continues at coordinate 834 of JAEWSV010000466.1, read as the reverse complement.
AGCGCATCCCGGTCAAGACGATCGCCGGCTACTGGCCCTTGCTCGCCGAGATTCCCAACGACGACAAGGCGGAGCGCATCATCGACCGGCTCTCCGATCCCGGCGATTTCGGCTCGGAGCACCCCTTCCCGACGGTAGCGGTGAGCGAGCCTTGCTTCGAGCCGGAAGGCAACGGCTATCGCGGTTCGGTCTTCCCGCATTATACCTTTATGGTCATCAAGGGCCTCGAGAAGTATAATCGCTGGGATTTGGCGCGCGAATGCGCGATCCGGCATCTGTACTACGTCCTGGACTCCATGCATCCCGAAGGCAACCACCACAAGGGGAACCTCTGGGAAGCATACCTGCCCCAGAAGGAAGGACCGGCTAAGCGGGCCGACAAAAGCGATTTCCCCCGGCCCCAGTACCTCGCTTATGCGGGCCTTTCGACCATCGCGCTTATGATCGAGAACATCGTCGGCCTCTCCATTTCCCTGCCGCGTAAGACGGTGGACTGGATCATCCCGAACCTGGAGATCATGGGCATCGAGAACTTGTCGCTTAAGCGCAATATGATCACGATCCTATCCAACAAGAGCGGCCGAGGCTGGGAGATCCACATGGAGAGCGAAAAGCTCTACTATTTCACGATCAATATCCTCGGCAAAAAGAAGAAGACCCTGCCCATCCCCTCGGGCAAGTGCTCTATGCTCATAGATAAACTATGAGCATTTAGCTCATAGATAAACTCTAGCCCTCCCGAGCCGCCCCCCCCCTCCTCCGTGAGGCCCCCCTCCGTGAGGTCCCCACCCCGTGAGGCCCCCACCCCGTGAGGCCCCCACCCCGTGAGGCCCC
>JAEWSV010000434.1 GCA_023398155.1 Spirochaetota bacterium | reverse complement strand
GTCTACGACGATGACGTCGACGGCGCCTGACCGCACGAGGCTTTCGGTTATCTCCAGGGCCTGTTCGCCGGTATCCGGCTGGGAGACCCAGAGCTCGTCGATGTTGACGCCGAGGTTTCTCGCGTAGGTCGGATCAAGCGCGTGCTCGGCGTCCACGAAGGCCGCTATGCCGCCTTTCTTCTGCGCTTCCGCGATGGCGTGGAGCGCCAAGGTGGGCTTTCCCGATGATTCAGGGCCGTATATCTCGATGATGCGTCCCCGGGGATAGCCGCCGATGCCCAAGGCTTCATCGAGTAGGATGGCGCCCGAAGGGATCGTCTCGATGCCCGCTACGTTGATGTGGGCGCCGAGCTTCATGAGGGAACCGGCGCCGAATTGCTTTTCTATCTGGAGGCGGGCGGCTTCCAGGGCCTTTCCCTTTTCCTCGTGTGACGCCGTGGAATCCCCGCGGGTTTTCTCGTTCTCGCTCATTTTTGCCACTCTAGCCTCCCCCACGCGTACGCTCTCGCCGCGTTCCCTGCTTTCATGCGAACGATCATACCATACACGTATTCGCGTCAATCCATCAAGGAAGAGCGGAAAAACGCTCGACGCGGAGCGGGAGTGCGGCTACAGTAATCGGCATGAGGAACGCCTTCGCGATCGTCGCGACCCGGACCATGCGCGGTTACGCGAGCCGCGTGGCCGAGGTCTTGAAACGGTATCCGAGCTTCATGGATTGGGCCGTAGGGATAGACCGCGTGGACGCGCTCAAAACGGATCGCTTCGCCGACGGGGAGCTGGAAGTCTCGGTGAATGCCTCCCTTCGGGGAAAGGACGTTTATCTTTTCGCGAGCGCGGCGCGTAACGAGGCGGGCATCGCGGTTGAAGAAGCCAAGATCGAACTTTACCACGCGGTCGACGCCCTCAAGCGATCGCAGGCCGATCGTATCATCGTATTTGAGCCCTTCGTGTCCTGTTCGCGGTCCGACCGCACCACGCGGCGCAATTCGGTGGGTCTTTGGATACACTTCAAGACCCTCTCCAGCCTCGGCGCCGACCACATCATCACCTACCAGCTCCACTCGGATAAATCCAAGACGATGCTCGACCCGACCGCGTGCGCGATAGACGACGTGCCCGGCCTGCATTTGCTCAAGAAACGGCTATGCGATGTCTACATCCGTGACGCGGATACGCTGGAACGGGAAGTCAGGACGAATTGGGCTTTCTGTTCGGTGGACGCCGGCGGCGAAAAGTTGGCCCGCCGCTTCGCGAACGCCTTCGGCGCGCCCCTCGTGATCGCCCACAAACAGCGGGACTATACGCAGGCTAACACCATCAGCTCCATAAATATCTTGTCCGCCGCTCCGCTCGAAGGTAAAAATCTTTGGATAGTCGACGATATGATCGACACCGCGGGCTCGGTAGAAAGCCTGATTCGCGCGCTCGCACGGCTCAATCCCGCCGAGATCAACATCGCGGCCGTACACGCACTCTTCTCGCCGCCCGCTACGGAGCGGCTCGCGCGGCTCTCTGAAGAAGGCTTGCTCAAGCGCGTCCTCGTGACCGACACCGTGTTCTGCCCCGCCTGCATCCCTGACGATATCCCGGGACTCGAAGTGGTCCCCTCCGCAGACCTCTCGGCCTCCATCATCGCGACGATCGCCCGCGACGAGTCGCTTTCCAACCTTTTCTCGCCCTTCGACGCCGAGCGGTATCTACGGTCGCCCCGGCTGCTCTGACGTCGATCAAAAAAGTTTGCGGGAATCGAGGAGGATGGTGACCGGACCTTCGTTGATGTATGCGACGCGCATTGACGCCTGGAATACGCCGGTCGCCGTAGACAGGCCCTTTCGGCCGAGCTCCGCGACGAACCGCTCGTAGAGTTCCCTTGCGAGGGCGGGCGCGGCAGCGTCCGAATACGAAGGGCGGCGCCCCTTGCGCGCGTCCGCGAGCAAGGTGAACTGAGAGATGACGAGGACTCCGCCGCCGATATCCTGAACCGACAGGTTCATCTTGTCCTCGCCGTCGGCGAAAATGCGCAAGGTCGCTACTTTATCCGCCAGGTAAGACGAGTCCGTCTCGCTGTCCCCCGAGGCTACTCCGAGATAGACGAGAAGGCCGCGTTCGATCTTGCCGGTGACCGCGGAATCCACGGAAACGCTAGCAGCGCTCACCCGTTGCACGACCGCCCTCATTTTCTTCCTTCGCCGAGGGACGCCGCCTGGTGGAGGGCCACGCCCTCAATCCGCAGCGCGCTCTCGCCAGCGGCGGCGAACGTCGGGACGACGCGTCCGAGGATTTCGAGCGGACGTTCTTGATCGACGGCGACGGCGAAATCGAACCGTACATTTACGATGCCTTCGAGCGCGTTGCGCGTATCGTATCCCACCAGGAGATCGAACGAAGTGGCCCGTTCGGCTTCTACGAGGTTCGCGGCCATGCCCCGCCAGATCACGTGGCAGCCGCGGTACAGGACGGGTTCGGCGGCAACAGCGGAATAAGGAAAACGGTCCTTTAGGGTATCGAAACCGGGCGCGGCGGCGAAGGACGCGAGGATGCGGGCCTTCTCCTTTACGGCTTCGGATGCGTTCGATTCCAGGATGCGATTCAGCTCGACCCGCGCGGCGTCGTCGCGGTAATCGCGGAAAAGACGTTGCGCGGCGGCATAGGCGTCGAGGATTTGCCGCTTCGTGAGGACGTAGCGATAGGCGCCGCCGATTTGCACCGGCCCCTCGCGGTCTTCCGCCGCGAGGTCGGTGCCTTCGAGTCCGGGACGCTCCATCCCCGGACTGAAGGGCGACGCGAGGATACCGAGGGCTAAGAGCGCGAGTACGGAGACGGAAAGCGCCAGGAACGTACCTCCGACGATCAACGCGGCGCGGCGCGCGGATCCGGGAACCGACGGGGCAGGAGGATAGATGCGAACGAGCTTCCCCGCCTCTATCCATGCCCCGAGGACCTCCGGATCGCCCCGCTTCCGCACCACGTCGAGGGCCCGCTGCGCGATCCTGTTTCCGCTTTCCTTCTCGAGGATATCGAGGTAGAGATCGATGGCGCGGTCGGTTTCCCCTCTCCGGAGATGGAGCGCCGCGAGCCCGAGGAGGACGGCTGGGTCGCGCATCTTAATCTCGCGCGCGCGGCGGAAATAGGTGAACGATCCTCCGAAGTCGCCGGCTTGCAGACAGGAATACCCGAGTATGAAGTAATACCTGAAGGAATCATGGTAACGGACGACCTCAGGCTCAAGAAGACGGATCGCCTCGCCGTATCGGCGGCTACGTGCGAGCCGAGCGGCCTTGGCTAAGAGCGAATCTGCGTTCATTTGCTCTCGGCGCTGCCATGTCGTTCGTTGAGACGCTCCATGACGGCTTCAAGGGCGGCAAGCTCCTCGTCGGAGACGGATCCCCCCGAGGAAACCGCGGCGTCGATACGCTCCAGAAGGTCCCGAACGGTGACGAGGTCGGTCCTCAAGGCGAGCTCGGGCGATTCCGCTTCCTCCACGCTGGCGCTCAGCAATCGCGAGAGTCCCTCGTCGACCTCCGTTGGGGTCGACGAGAAACCCGCATCGTCCGCTGCGGCGAGCAAGACGCTCACGCGGCGCCCGGCGCCGCGCGAGAGGGGCATCGGATCGAAGTAGTAGCAGACCGCCGAGTCGTCGATGGAATACGGCAATAAGTTAAAATTTCGCCCGGGGTTCGACGGGACTTTCCATGCTGCATCGTTCAGGCGTTTCCAGTTAGCGATGTGCACCGAGTCCGGGATCGCGTCCGCAGGGATGGCGAGACTACCCATGAGTCCCGCCGCATCGCTCTTCGAGTACCACCACCGGTCCCCGTCAGCGGCGGGATTCACGACGGTCTCGGCAGCGAATGCGCGCCGGTCCGTGGTGAAATGTTCCCGTTCCTCTTCTCCGAGTTTCGTGTCGATGAGGATCCTGAGTCCGACCTCAGCCGCTCGTTCTCCGCGGTTCTCCACGTCGACATCCATTCGGATCCCGTCCACAAGCGCCGCGCTCGCGGTGCGGATGAAGGTAAAGCTCTGCGTTACGGCGAAGTCTTTTGATTCGAACAGCAATCGAGCCCCGTTTTCCGTTTTCTCGATGCGGAAGCGGAACGAGGAGGTATCCCCGAGACGGAGGGACCGATCGTTCACGAGGAGGGCGACGAAAGAGGTTCTCGGATCCTGGTCGACGAAAAGGGCTTCGTAGCGCTCTTTCTTCATATCGGTCAAATAGTAGAGCGAAAAACGACCGGTGGATTCATGCAGGACGAGTTTTACCCGCCCTTCCCGGACTTCCAAAGCGCCGACGGTAAAGGGAAGCGTCGGGAGGATAACGAATACGAGGAGGAGTAACTTCTTCATTTTTTCTCCCCCGGTTCAGCGGCGCCAAGTTTTCCTTGAACCGCGTTCTGGAGTTCCAACGCTTTCGCCTTAAGCGCGAGTAGCCGCGCGACCCGTTCGCTCGCGAGCGGAGTCTCGGGCGCCTGAGCGGCGGGGGCGGGAACCGGCGAGGGAACGGGAACCGCCGGGACGATCGCCGCAGGAGCATCGGGAGTCGGTATCGAGGAGAGGCGCGCGGCGGCGAGCTGCTCGGCTAGTTCCTTATTCTCATTTTCCAGATCGGCGAGGCGGCCGTCCTTGAGCATCTCGGCAATCCTTTTCTGGTACGCGACGATGGCTTGTTCGTACGAACGCTCCCTCCGTTGGTATTCTTCCACGGTCCTGAGCGATTCTTCGTGGCTCCATTTCAATAGCTTGAGAAGTTCGGTCTCGATCGCTTTTTGGTCAATGAGCGCGACCCGATAGTAGGCCGCTTCGTATTTTAGGCTTGTCGGGTAACGTTCGACGATAAGGGAGAAGACCGATCGAGCGTCATCCAGCCGTCCGAGGGCGTAGAGGCACTCACCGATCCAGAATGCCGCGGCCGACTTCCGCTGGTCATCGACCGCCAGATCGGAATACGTTTTAAAGGTCACGATGGCGTCGTCGTACCTTCCGAGGTGGAAGAAAGCCCTGCCTTTCTGGTAGGCGGCCTCGTTGGTCCGCTTGCCCATCGGGTCCGCGGTGATGAGCGCGTCCAAGTCCCGAGCGGCCGCTTCGTATTCGCCAGCGCCTATTTCAGCCAGCGCTATCCAGTACGCGGCCTCGGAAGTCTCGTCTTTCGACGTAAGGGCCGCGGCCGCCCTTTTGAGTTCCAGCACGGCGTCATGCCACTTCCCTTCTCCGTAGAGTTCCACGCCGCGAACGAGCGCGGCGGGTATGGACGCGGGAAGGTCGTCCGCAAAGGCCGCGGCAACGCTCATCAGCGCCGCGAAGATAAGGCTCAGCCCTCGTTTGGTCATCGATGGAACTCCTCTCCCGATTTTCGGCAAAGCGAGGGTAAAACTCAAGTGAAGGCCTAACCCCTGAGGGTGCGCACGACCGCCGCCTTGTCCGGGGCCCCGAAAAAAGCCGAGCCCGCGACGATCACGTCGACGCCCGCTTCCCGCGCGGCCGAAGCGGTTCTCTCGTTGAGCCCGCCGTCGGCGGAAATCAGGTAGGACAATCCGCGTTCCTCCCTGATGCGGCTGAGGCGCCGGGCCTTCTCGATGCAGGCGGGGATGAGCGTCTGGCCGCCGAATCCCGGATTGACGGTCATGACGAGCACCAGGTCGACGAACGGCAGGATCTCCTCCAACGCCGAGATCGGCGTCGAGGGGACGAGGCTGATGCCCGGTTTCATGCCGAGTTCCCTGATCGCTTGGGCGGTCCGATGGGCATGGACTGTCGCTTCGATATGGAAGGTAATGTAATCGGCCCCCGCCTCCGCGAAGGCCGCGATCAGAGCGTCGGGACGTTCGGTCATGAGATGTACGTCGAAAACGGCATCCGTATGGGGCCTGAGATCCGCGACGGTCTTCGGACCGAACGTCAGGTTCGGGACGAACGCGCCGTCCATGACGTCGAGGTGGACCCATTCGGCCGAGGAGGCCGTAATTTCGGCGACGGCTTCGCCGAGGCGGGAGAAGTCCGCGGAAAGTACTGACGGCGCAACGATTCGCTGACCCATGGGCTCGATGATAATGCCCCTCCCTTCGCTTTGTAAAGGATCGATGGACTCAGGCGCGCGACAGCGGACGCAATTGACTAAGCCGGTCGAAATGGTATAATAAGAAAAAGGCGCCTGTTGTATCATCAAAGCGCCATACTGTTCAAGACATGGATGCCGAAACGACCGTACAGGGGCTCCTTCAGAAAGCCTATGACAACCTGAAAGCCTCGGAAGCGTCGGCTGCCGTCCTCGCGCTTGAAGAGGCGTTGCGGATGGATTTTGAGCATCCCGAGGTGGTCTACGCCCTCAAGTGCGTCAATTGGTGGCTAGAGCGGACCAAGCGCCTCACGGAAATAGGCGACGGTTACGAGCGCGGCGAGTTCATCCTGACGCAATGGAAGGCTTTTTTCGTTTTTCTTGATCGAATCGGCCGCGACTACGATCGCTGCCTGTACGCGGTGCGACGGTACGCGTTTTCTACGGCGTTGACGTGCTTCCAAGGGCTGCTCGCGGAAGGAGGCGATCGCCAGGACGCGGAACTGCTCCTACGGCTCGGACGATGTTATAAGGGCGTAGGGAATTACGATCTGGCTCTCAAGTATTTGGAGGAGGCCGCGCGGGCGAAGCGCGACGACGCCGAGGCCCTCGCCGAACTTGCAGATGTCTATGCGCTCGTGGATGAACCGCGGGCGGCGAAGGCGCTTTTCCGGGAGGCTTTTTTCGCGAATCCCCAACGGGTCGACGTCCGTTCTTTGGATTCGGAAATGGTAGCTATCCTGTGCGACAAGGTCCGCGGCCTCGGGTTCAAGAGTCC
>JAEWSV010000408.1 GCA_023398155.1 Spirochaetota bacterium | reverse complement strand
CCCTGGAGACGGGCGGTTCCAAGTCGCTGGAAGCCTTGCTGTCGGCATACGAAATCCAGGCGGTCGCCCAGTCCCTCCGGGTCGCGATGAACGAGCGCAAGGAGGCTATCGAGCGCGAGCGCGGCGGCCTCAACACTGCCGAGCTCAAGGTCTACCGTGCCGTTCTCCTGGAAGTCGGCGTCGGAATCGACGGCGGAGAAGTGTTCTACGGCAACATCGGCTCCAGCGAGCGTATGGCGAATACGGTCATCGGCGACAACGTTAACTCCGCCTCGCGCCTCGAAGGACTCACCCGCGTGTACCGCGTACCGGTCATCGTCTCTTCCTACGTCGCGGAGGAAGTCAAGAACGCGACCGACCGGTTCAGGTTCGTGGAATTGGACACGGTCCAGGTGAAGGGCAAGACCCAGGGGAAGAAGATCTTCTACCCGCTCGACCTGGACGCCGCGGATCCGACCGACCTCGAACGCTACGACCGGTACAGCAAGGGACTCATCGCGTACTACGAAGGTCGCTGGGACGAGGCTCGGCTGGAATTCGCCTCTTCCGGCGTCATGGCAGCTTCGGTGTTCCTGCAGCGAATTGAAGGAAGGACGGCGCCGGCCGACTGGAGCGGCGTTTGGACGATGGAGTCGAAATGAACGATTTAGAACGTCGGGATGCCGTCCCCCCCGATCATCGTCGGGACGAAATCCTCCTCTTCCTCGGCAACGAGACCGAGAAGCTCCGCGCCGGCGGAGCGAATAGTTACGACCTCGTCTCGGAGTACCGAAAGACCAAGGCCAACCGGCAGCCGATCATCCCCATCGTCATCGTGGCGATCACGGTCGTCGTGCTCGGCGTATCTTTGCTCGTCACCCGGGCCATCGATATCCAATCCCGCAAGGTCGCGGTGGATATCAAGAGCTTCGAGGACCTCAACTTGCAGGACCTCCTGGACATGGCCAAGCGGAACAACGACGAGCTGGACAAGGTCACCCGCGAATTGACCACCCTGCAGTCCACCCTCAGGACCGAGCTCAACAAGATCGCGGACCAGCGGCGGGCCGATCTCGCCCTCGCAGACGCGATGAAGCTTCCCCCGGAGGAAGCCGACAAGCGGCAACAGGAGATCGAAGCGGCCGTCAACGCGAAGATCAGGGCCGTCAACCAGAAGTACAACCCCCAGATCAAGGCGAAAAGCGATGAGGTAACCGCGCTGCAGTCGAAGATCGCGGCCTACGACGCCGGCAGCCTTGAGCGCGCGCGGAAACAACAGGCCGAGCTGGACAACCAGCGCCAGATCTTCGAAATGGAGAAGCGCCAGCTCGAGGAATTCTACGAGAAGCGGATCGCGGACCTGGAGTCTTCGCTCCTGGCTGAGAAGGACGAAAACGTACGGCGACAGGCCGCCACGATCGCCGAGCTCACCGCCCGCTACAATCCGACTTGGTCGGAGGAACGCGTCCTCGCCCTCGCCTCGGGAGAAGCCGGAAAGGCCCGGCCGGGCGTTCCTCGCTTCCCCGCCGAGGCTCCGCGGGGATCGCCCCTCGGGACGGAGGAGATACGCGCGACCGCCGCGAAGTACGACGACCTCCGGTACCTCGTCGGCAGGCTCCGCGGCGTGCCGTACCTCAACTCGGTGCCCGGCGTCCTGGCCGCGGTGGACGAGTCCGGCGCGGCCCTGGCTTCCGATTTTACGAGCCTGCTCGTCACCGTATCCACCAACGCGGTGACGCGGGATTCCCGCATCCTGCGGTTGGAATCGGCCCTGGTCGAGACCAGGAACGTCGCCGAAAGCTATGATTACGCCATCGCCGGTTATGCCTCGCTCGCGAGCGAATCCGGTATCGTCATCGATCCGCGGAACGCATCCCGCGTGGTCGTCTATATCGATCCCTTGTACCATATCTCCGACGAAGGCGCCGCCGCGTGGGTCTTCCGCGCGGACGACGAGCCCATCGCGGACCTGACCCTGCGGCGCGAGGGGGAAAAGACCTTCGCGTCCGTCGATCGCTTGGAGGAGGGACAGGTGATCCGTCCCTTCGACCGTATCCTCATAAAATCGTCCAGTCGTTCGGAGGTTGCCCCATGAACGCCTTCCGTACCGCCATCGCCGCCGCGGCGATAGTCAGCGCGTCGTCCTCGATAGCCTTCGCCCAAGCCGCGCCCTCGGGGCCCTGGGTCAACATACTCGGCCAGGGCGGCGTTAAAGTAGTCTCGAGCTCGGCCCGGGGGGACCGCACGTCCTATACCCTGGAATCTTCCGCGGGCCGCTTCACCCTGGATGCGGCCGGCACGGTGAAGCCGGAAGCTGCCCGCGCCCTCCTTTCATTGGGACAGGCCCTTTCGGGTTGGAAGAGCCTTACTGCCGGCTCCATCGCCTTCACGGCGCTCGGCGACGATGTCCGCGTCCGGGTGGTCCCGTCGAAATTCGCCGAGGAATCGCGCGATTTCCTTCCGTACGTACCCTCGGGCCTCGTATTCTCCTCCGTCGGCGCCTTCATCGACTACGAATTCCGGGTAAAGGTCGACGCGTATTTCCTCCGTTTCCGCGGCCGCTTCGACGGCGAACGGGCGCTCCTGGATCGGCTGGCCGCCGCCATCGACGACCCGGCGGCGTTCGTCAGGGATAACGATCCCGAATACCATCTGGCGCGGACGATAGAGCAGGAAGAGGTGCTCATCGCTCATAAGGACCAGATGGCGGCCGGCGAAAGCAAGATCGCGGCCAACGAAAGCCGGATCGCCGCTCACCAGGACCTGATCGCGGCCCTTGAGGCTCGAATCGCCGCGCTCGAGGCTCGGCTCTCCGCGCGCGAGAAAGTCCTCATCGCGAATCAGGCCAAAACGGCCGCGAAGCCCGTGAATCCCGCGATCATCGAGCGGATTGTGGCCTTGAGCGCGGAGAACCCGAACATGGCCTCCAAGGACATGGTCCTCAAGCTGAAATCCGAAGGGATCGTCGCGACGATCAAGCAGGTGGACGCCGTGCGCATCGTCCTATTCGGGAAGTAAGGCGCCCGTACCCCCCGTTCCCCGCGCCGTTCGGCGCGGAACGGACATCGATACGCTCACCGTGAAGACGCCCCTGAAGACCGCTTGGTGTTCAGGGGCGTTTGTTATTGAGCTTTTGAACATTTGGGAGCTTTGTGGGTTTTCCAGCTCGACGAACCTAGGGATCGGGGGTATGATGTGCATGCGCCATGGAAACGATCGGCACCGATGCTTTAGCAACATTCTTCCGACGAGGCGGCGAGGTTCCCGGACCTAGCGGTGACGAGGCCCGCCGCGCCGTTTTCGACGCACTCATCGATTCCATCCCGAACGCGGTCTATTATAAGGCTCCGGACGGGAGATACATCGGCTGTAACAAGGGATACGAGCGTCTTCTCGGTCGCCCGAAAAACGAGATCGTCGGCGCAACCGATTTCGAGCTGTTTCCTTCACGCATCGCAACCCGTCTTTTCCAGTGGGACACGGAACTCGTAAAGGGCGAAGAGCGCCAAGTCGTGGAGGCGCGGCTTCCGGGGGCTGACGGGGTAGAACGGAGCCTCATCCTCCACCGCGCGGCGCTTCGGGATGCCGCCTCCGAAGTAGCCCTCTTCGTCGGCACGGCGATCGACGTCACCGTAGAACGGAGGGAAGAGCAGGAACGATCGGCCGCCCTCGTCATGGCAGCCGCCGCGGAAATGGCCATCCAGACCATTGAAGGGATGATCGATCCGGTCATCATCCTCAACGCCTCCGGGGCGATCGAGCGGGTGAACCGAGGGTACGCGGAACTGTTCGGACTCGCGCGGCCGGTCATCGGTCAATCCCTGAGCTCCGTATTTCCGGATTTCTCGCCGGATGCCGCGCTCGCCCTCCTCAAGCGGTGCACCGCCCAGGGCCGCTTGCGCGACGTGGAAGCCCACGTCGAGGACGCCGCAGGGCGGCGCCTCCCCGTGCTGGCCAACATCTCCACCCTCCGCGATTCGCAGCGGGCGATCGACGGCTTCGTCGTCGCGATCCGGGATATCTCGAGCCTCATGGACGCGAACCGGCGGCTCCGCGAGAACGAGCGTACCTTGGACGCCATCCTCAACGCGTCGGAGGACGCCGTTTTCCTGGTGGACGGCGAGGGCGTCATCAAGGCGGGGAACCGGGCCCTCTCGGAGCGCTACGCGACGCCCATCGACTCGCTCGTCGGAAAGAAGCTCCAGGATCTACCGGACGAAGGCCTCCGCGACATACGCGAGCATTTCTTTGAAGAGATCCTGGCGACGGGGCGCCCCGCGCGCATCGAATACGAACGGGACCAGAACGTCTATTATAATTCCGGCTTCCCCATCTTCGACGGGGAGGGGGCGGTCAGGGAGATCGCGGTTTTTTCTTACGACATAACGGACCGAAAACAGGGCGAACGCCTTCAGCGGGCGCTCTATAGCATCTCCGAGGCGGCCTACTTCGCCCAGGATATGCACAACTTGTTCAGGATCGTCCACCGCATCGTCGCGCGCCTCGTGCCCGCGGAAAACCTCTTCATCGTCCTGCGCGACGCCGCGGGGACCATGGATTGCCCGTACTACGTGGACGAAGCGGGCGAGTCCTCCCATGATACGGCGCGCGAGGTCACGCTTTCCGACGGTCTCGTGGAACATCTCATCCGCGAAGGGCGCGCGTTGCTCCTCAGGTCCGAGGACATCGAGCGGATGAGGTCGGACGGAGAAGCGCGGACTGCCGGACCGCCGCCCCGGGAATGGCTCGGCGTGCCGCTCCGGAACGGCGACGGTGACATCGTCGGCGCTTTGGTGGCCCAGATCCGCCGCCTCGGCGTGTCCTACGGCGACGAGGACCGGAAGATACTCAACTTCGTTTCGTCGCAGATCGCCATGGCGATCGAACGCAAACTCAACGAGGAAGCTCTCCGCACCAAGAACGACCGCCTCAAGGGGCTCACCGACGGCACGATCCTGGCCCTCGTCAAAGCCGTTGAGATCCGCGATCCTTACACCGCAGGGCACCAACAGCGCGTGGCGAAGCTCGCGAACGCCCTGGCGCGCGAGCTCGGCCTGAGCCCCGACCGGACTGAAGCCACCCGTATCGCAGCGTTGCTCCACGACGTCGGTAAGATAGCCGTCCCTTCCGAGCTGCTTTCCAAGCCGGGGAAGTTATCGGAGCTGGAGTATCAGCTCATCAGGCAGCATCCGGTGGTTTCCTACGATATCCTGCGCTCCATCGAATTTCCGTATCCCATCGCCCAATACGCGCTGGAGCACCACGAGAAGTACGACGGATCGGGGTATCCCGCGGGCTTGGCCGGCGAAACGATCAGCCTGGAAAGCCGCATCATCTGCGTCGCGGACGTCATGGACGCCATGGTGTCCCACCGGCCCTACCGGCCTTCCCTCGGCCTTGAGGCCGCCCTCTCCGAGATCGAACTAAGTTCCGGAACCCTCTACGATCCCGCGGTAGTAACCGCGTGCATCGCCTTGTTCCGTTCCGGCTCTTTCGCGTTCTAACCGTTTCTCCCGACATCGCCGCCACTTTTTGCTTGACAAGTTAAGAATCTGTATTACACTGTGGTAAACCGGTTTAATAAATCGGTTAATCTACCTTGAATTGCCAAGGAGGAGGGATCGATGAAGAAGTTAATTACCCTGCTTGTGGTATCCGCGCTCGTCGCCGGTACCGTATTCGCCGCGGGGCAGCAGGCCGCGTCCGCAACGGGACCGGTAAACATTCAGCTATGGACCCAGGAGGGCGAGTCCGAGGGCGCGTTCCAGTTCGTGAAGGCGCTCGCCGAGGAATTCGTCGCCGCCAATCCCCAAGTCAAGATCGAGGTGGTCCAGAAGGACACCGAAGCGCTCCGCGAGGACTTCCAGACGGCTTCCCTCGCCGGTTCGGCCCCCGACCTCCTGTGGACCGTTTCCGACCACGCCGGCCCCTTCACCGCCGCGGACCTGATCCGGCCCGTGGACGACGTCGTCAAGACGAAGGACTTCGTCGAATCGGTCGTCATGAACGGCAAGACTTGGGCGGTGCCGATCTCCTCCGGCAACCACCTCATGCTCCAGTTCAACAAGAAATTCGTGCCTGTCGCCCCGAAGAACACCGACGAGATGATCAAGCTCGCCAAGGACCTCCAGGCGGCCGGCAAGGTCCAGTACGGCCTCGTCTATAACCAGATCGAGCCCTTCTGGCTCGCCCCCTGGCTCGGCGGTTTCGGCGGGAAGGTGTTTGCGGCCGACGGCGTGACCCCCACGCTCGATACCCCCGAGATGGTGAAGACCCTCCAGTTCATGGCCGACCTCAAGACGGTCCATAAGATCGTTCCGGTCGAGTGCGACTATAACGCCGCCGATACCCTCTTCAAGGAAGGCAAGGCCGCGATGATCATCAACGGCGACTGGTCCCTCGGCGACTATTCCAAGCTCCTCGGAGCGGATCACGGCGTCGCGCCGATCCCGCAGGTCAAGGGCGCCAAGTGGCCGGCCCCGTACACCTCCGGTAAGTACTTCATAATCGCGAAAGACGTCGAGGCGGCCCAGCTTGAAGCCATCAAGGCCTTCATCGGCTTCGTGACGAGCTATGAGAAGCAGGTCGCCATGGTCAATACCCTCAAGCGGCTGCCCGGACTCAAGAAGGCTCTTGAAGACAAGGTCATCACCTCCGATCCCATCCTCAAGGGATCCTCCGAGCAGATGGCCAAAGGCACGCCGATGCCGACCGTCGTCGAGATGCGCGCCAACTGGGACGCCATGAAGCCCGAGCAGAACAAGGTGCTCGCGGGCTCCGTGACCCCGGCCGAAGCGGCCAAGAACATGCAGGCCGCCGCCCTGGCCGGCGTCAAGGCCCTGCAGTAATCCTTTCCTAAAACGCGGAGACGCGGAGGCGTCCACGCCTCGGCGCCTCCGCGATTCAAATTCACGCTCTATAGTCCGAGGAGGCCGGTCATGACGCTCACCCTCCAAATCATGTTGCGGAGTCTCGGCGAGGTCGGTACGACGATCCTCGGCGTCCTCCTCGTCGTGTTCGCGCTCGAGTTGATCCTTTGGCTCGTGTTCGATAAGTGGTTGCGTTTCAAGAACGCGATTCCGATCATGCTCATCGCCCCCGCGGCGATCGGGCTCTTCCTGCTGGTCGTCTATCCGATGCTGTTCGAGCTTCGCCTGACGTTCAGCAACATGAATATCCGGCGCTTTAAGAATCCCTCCTTCGGAATCGAGTATTTCATCAATAACCTCCGCTGGGTCTTTACCCAGCCGGTCCTCAAGCAGACGACCTTCTGGCCGCTCCTCCTGCGCACCTTCCTCTGGACGGGCATCCAGATAACGGGCCACGTCTGCTTCGGCCTCGCGCTCGCGATGCTGCTCAACAAGAAAATACGTTTCCGCGGCCTGTACCGCACCGTCCTCGTGTTCCCCTGGGCCGTTCCCCAAGTCGTCGCCGTACTGGCGTGGAGGGGCGAATTCCATTACGAATACGGCTACCTCAACGTGATCCTCACGCGGCTCGGCATGGCGGCCATCAACTGGAAAGTGGATCCATTCTGGAACTTTTTCGCGGTCAACCTGGTCAATATCTGGCTCGGCGTGCCCTTCATGATGATCACCCTGCTCGGCGGCCTGCAGAGCATCGATTCCACCTACTACGAGGCGGCCGAGATCGACGGCGCGGGCGGGCTCGGGAAATTCCGCCATATCACCTTGCCGCTCTTGAGGCCGGTGCTGACCCCGGCGGTGGTGCTCGGCATCATCTGGACCTTCAACAACTTCAACGTGCCCTACTTCATCAACGAGAACGAACTGGAAAGCTCGGATATCCTGGTGACCGCCCTCTTCCGTTCCGCGTTCGAGTACAACAACTACGGATTCGCCTCCACGTTCGCCTTCGTCATCTTCGCGATACTCATGGCGCTCACCGTGGTGTACATGCGCGTGTCCGGATTCCGACCCACGGTCAAGAAGGCCGGCGTCGTGCAGGAAAAGGCGTAGGAGGCCATCATGAACAAGCAGCACTTCTCCTTCGCGGAATGGCTGTTCGGAAAGCGGCGGCAGGGTAGCCGGGCGGGACTCGCGTTCACCCACCTCGTCCTCATATTCTTCTGCATCCTCGCCGTGTATCCGGTGCTCCGTATCCTCACGGTCTCCCTGCGGCCGGGAGACCGGCTCCTCTCGACGTCGCTCGCGATCATTCCGAGCGACTGGTCCTTCTCCAACTACGCGGTGGTCCTCTTCCAGAAGGACTTCCTCCGCTGGCTGTGGAACAGCCTCGTTATCACGGTGTCCACGGCGGCCGTCGGCGTCATCATCGCGTCCACCTCGGCGTACGCCTTCGCGAGATGGAATTTCCGCGGCAAGAACGGCGCCCTCATCTTCCTCTTCGCCACGCAGATGATCCCGGCGGCGATGCTCATGATCCCGCTCTACATCCTCGCGGTGCGGCTCGGCCTCATCAACACGTGGCGCGGCCTCGTCGTGGCCTACTCGGTGAGCTCCGTTCCCTTCTCCATCTGGATACTGAAGGGGTATTACGAAACGATCCCGCTGGAACTGGAGGAGGCGGCGCTCATAGACGGAACGAGCCGGTTGGGGGCCTTCTACAAGATCATCCTGCCGCTCTCCACGCCTTCGCTCGCGATCGCGTTCCTCTTCAACTTCACCCAGGCGTGGAACGACTTCCTCCTGGCGCGCATCATCCTGGCGCGGCCGGAGATGGCCACTTGGCCGCTCGGCCTCCAACGCATGCAGACGCA
>JAEWSV010000386.1 GCA_023398155.1 Spirochaetota bacterium | reverse complement strand
CGACTTCGCGGGCGTGGCCATCGCGCCGGGCCTGGAAGCCGCGGCCGCCGACCTGCGCGCCCACGCGGCCCAGCTACCCCAGGTGCGCCTGGACGCCCAGAGCCGCGCCATCGGCAAGAATAGCGTGGAGTCCATCCGCGCGGGCGTCATGATCGGCTGGTCCGGCCTCGTGGATCGCCTCATCCAGACGGTCTCCATCGAGCTCGGGGAACCGGGAATCCGCGTCGCGCTCGTGGGTACCGGCGACTGCGACGGTCCGCCGGTTTCCGTAGCGCGGCCCTTCGACCTTTGGAACCGGTGGCTCACCCTGGACGGCCTCGCCCTCATCGCGGAGCGGAATATCGGCCCGTAGTTTTGCCTTTTAGCTCGTTCATGCCTATCCTTGGTGGGAAAGGAGCAACGCCATGGATTTGGGACTGGCAGGGAAAACGGCCCTGGTGGCCGCGTCGAGCGAAGGCCTCGGTTTCGCGACCGCTAAAGCCCTCGCGCTCGAAGGCGCGCGCGTCTGGATCGGGAGCCGCGACGCGTCCAAGACGCGCGACGCGGCGGAAAAGCTCACCGCGGCGGCCGCGATCAGGGAAGGCGCTTGGATCGAGGGAGCTCCCCTGGACATGGCGGACGGCCCTTCCATCGCGCGGTGGGTCGAGGCCGCGGCGGCGGCCTACGGCGACGGCATCGACGCCCTCGTCGTCAACTCGGGCGGTCCGCCCCCCGGCCGTTTCTCCGACTTCGGCGACGAAGCGTGGCAGGCCGCCTTCGACCTACTGCTCCTCTCCGCCGTACGGCTCGTGCGCGCGGCTCTTCCCGGCCTCGCCGCGCGGAAGGGGGCCGTGCTCGTGGTCTCCTCCACCTCGGTGAAGGAACCCATCGACGGGCTCATCCTCTCCAACGCCCTGCGCTCGGCGACCGTCGCCCTGGCGAAGTCGCTCTCGGCCGAGCTCGCCCCCGCGGGCATCCGCGTCAACTGCCTGGCCCCCGGCCGCATCGCGACGGGCAGGGTGGAGCGGATCGACCGCGCGAACGCCGAACGGGCGGGCATCACGCCGGAAGAAGCCAAACGGAAAGCGGAAGGAGGTATACCCCTCGGACGCTACGGCGATCCGGAAGAATTCGGGAGGGCCGCTTGCTGGCTCCTCTCGCCGGCGGCTTCCTACCTCACCGGCCAATTGGTCACCGCGGACGGGGGGATGCTCAAAGGAACGTGGTGAGGGGGAGCGGCTAGACCGAACCTTCGCCCATGAGGAGACCCTGGAGGTTCGCGTCGCGGCCGACGAGGCCGAGCTTGCGGCGGATGTTGTGGCGGTGCCGCTCCACGGTGGCGGCCGAGAGCCCGAGGGCCGCGGCGATTTCCTTGGAGGACTTGCCCGCGCGGAGCAGGCGGATCACCTCGCGTTCGCGGGGGCTTAAGGCTTCGGACTGGTCCACCGCGTGCGCCTCCGGCCCCGCGGGCCGGGAGAGCCGACCCAGTTCCTTGGCGAGGGCGTCGCAGTAGGCCGCGCGCGCTTCGGCGGTCAGGTCGGCGGCGCGGAGCTTCTCCACGAGGGGGAGGGCCGTCCGCCGCGCGTTCTCCTCGATGGACCGGGTGTGCGCCCGGCGCTCTTCCTCCAGAAGGTCGAGAAGCTCGCGGAGGGCGGCGTTCTTGGAAGCGAGCCGTTCGCCGGCTTCCCGGAGTTCGCGGACGAATCGGGCCTTGGAGAGGATGCCTTCGCAGATATCGGCCATGGAATCGAGGAGGGCGCGCTCCTCGGGGAGGAAAGCGTCGGCGGTCGGTTCCGCGTAGGAGAGCACGATCTGGAGGGCCGGCCGTTCGGCGCGGAGCGCGGGCAGGGTCGCCTCCTCGATCCCCTCGTGGGGCGGCGGTCCGTAGGCCACCTCGATATCGTCGGTCCTGATCCTGCACCGGCCCAGCTCGCTGTCTTTCAGGGCGCGCGCGAGCGCCCGCGCGATCCGCGAGAGGGCCTCGCGTTCGGAGACTTCCGACGAAGCGACCTTGCTGATCTCGTAGACGCAGGCGAGTTCTTTCACCCGCTCGCGCAAGAGCTCGCGGGTGCCGAGCCGGCCGTGGGCCGCGGCGGCGTTGTCGTTGTCTGGCTCGTCGCTTACGCTTTCGCTCGTCATTCCCCCATTTTAGCCCTTAACCGCGCCCGCCGTCAGCCCCTTGATGAATTGCTTCGACATGGACAGGTAGAGGAGGATCACCGGTACCGCCGCCAGCGTGAGGACGGCGAGGATCTTGGACCAATCCGTCTGGTATTGGCCGAAGAGGCGGGTAACGCCGAGCAGCAGGGTCTTGTGCTTGTCGTTGTTGATGAAGATGAGGGGAAACCAGAGGTCGTTCCAAAAAGGCACCAGGTTGAAGATCGCCACCGTAGCCAGGGCGGGCCTGAGCAGGTGGACGATGATCGACCTAAAGATCTTGAAACGCCCCGCGCCGTCGATGACGGCGGCTTCGGTGATTTCGTTCGGGATCTCGCGGATGAACTCGGTGAGTACGAAGACGGCGATGGGCAGTCCCATGGCTATGTAGACCGGGAAGAGGCTCCAGATCGTGTCGATGAGGCCCATGGCCTTCACGAGCTGCAGCAGGCGGATCGATCCGATCTTTATGGGGAGCATCATGCCGGCGATGAAGAAGACGTAGACCCACCTTGCCGGCTTGCCCTTCCAGTTCGCGATGGCGTAGGCCGCGAGGGCGCCGAAGAGGAGGACCGCCGCGATGGAGCCGACCGTGACGAGGAGGCTGTTACGGAAGAAGAGTATGAAATCCCCGTCCCGCAGCACCGAAAGGTAGCTGTCGAAATTCCACTTGACGGGAGGACCGAAGGGGTCCTTGTAGATGTCGTACTTGAATTTGAAGGAGTTGGCGATCATCGTCCAGAGCGGGAAGAGGACCAGGATGGTCCAGATCGAGAGGACCGCCCGGGCCATGAAGTGGGCGTCGCGCTTTTTGCGTTTTCCGAGTAGCCGCATGGGGGCTCCTTACTTGGACCTTTCGTCCGCGATCCGCTCGAGGGGCGTGACGGCGGCGGCGTCCTCGCGGGTGAGGCGGAGGATGAGGGCCGCGCCGAGGGCGAGGACCGCGAAGGTAACGGTCGCGACCGCGGCGCCCATGCCGGGGTCGGGGATGCTCACGGGGTGTTGGCCGGCGATGCCGATCCGGTAGAAGAAGGTGCCCATGATGTCCGTGGAATAGAGGGGCGCGCCGTTGACGTTCTCCATGGCGAAGACCGCGTCGAAGGCGTTGAAGTTGCCGACGAAGGTGAGGATGGCCACGATGCCGATCACCGGCCGCAGCAGGGGCAGGGTGATGTAGCGGAAGGCCTGCATCTTGGAGGCGCCCGCGATCTCCGCCGACTCGTACATGTCGTCCGGAATGTTCTGCAAGGCCGCCAGGAACATCATGGTCGGCATGCCGACCCACTGCCAGGCCGAAACGAGGGCGACCGCGGTGAGCGCGTACTTGGGCTCGCCGAGCCAGGGCTGGGCGAGGAAATCGAGGCCCACGGCCTTGAGGAAGAGGGACAGGGCTCCCCACTGGGGATTGAGGATGAGTTTCCAGAGGTAGCCGACCACGAGGACCGCGAGGGTAGCCGGGATGAAGATGACGGTCCGGAAGAAACCCGCGCCTTTGAGGCCCTTCTCCATGAGGAGGACCGCGAAGAGGATGCCGAGCACGTTCTGGACCGCCATGTGGATGAAGAAGAAGTACCAGGTGTTGACGAAGGCGCTCCAGAAGCGGAGCGCGTTCGCCTTCACCGAGAACAGCCTGACGTAGTTGTCGAAGCCGACGAATTCCCTGGACCCCGCGGCTCCCGCCCTGAAGAAGGAGAGCCGCACGGAATCGAAGAGCGGGAAGGCCATGAAGGCCGCGTAGAGGATGAGGGCCGGCGCCAGGTACGGAGCCCAGCGCAGCGCGGTGCCGAGGGGCGACGTATCGCTTCGGCGACTAAGTGCATTCATGGTCGCTCCCGACTTCTTCAGCTTACTTGGAGGGCACGTACCACTTGGCCAGGCCTTCCGCCATGGCGTCGGCGGCCTGCTTCGGGGTCTTGATTCCCTTCATGACTTCGATCGAACCGTACATGATGAGATTGTAGCCGGAAGGATCGCCGTCCATGAGGCGCGGCCAGGCCAGGCGCACGTCCAGGCCGCGGCCTTTATTGAGGGCGAGCATGTCGTTCGCGTGGGGATCGCTGATCGCTATCGGGGCGTCGATCATCGGGTAGAAGCCCGTCGGCAGGTACTTCGCGGCGATCGCGGCGCCTTCCTTGGAGCAGATCCAGTCGAGGAATTCGGCGGCCTCCTTCGGGTGCTTGGTCGCCTTGTTCATCGCGATGCCGGCGTCGGCGTGGAAGCAGACCTGGGCCTTTTTACCCTTGGGCGCGGGCGGCGCGAAGACGCTCCACTGGAAGGGGACGTCTTTGAAGGTGCCGAGGGTCCAGGAGCCGTCGAAGTACATGGCGGCCAGGCCGGTGGCGAATAGGGCGTTGGAGTCGTTGTAGGTCAGCGCCTCGAAGCCTTGGGGCAGGAAGGGCACGAGGTCCTTCATGGCCTGGAAGGCCGCGGCCATGTCGGCGTCGTTCCACGCCTTCTTGCCGGCCTCGTAGGCCAGGCGACCCTCGCGGCCGCCGATGAAGCCGGGCGCGATGTTCATGAACACGACTTCGGCGATGTCCCATTCGTCGCCCAGGGAGTTGGCGACGGGGATGACGCCGGCGGCCTTGATCTTGGCGCAGACGGAAAGGAAGTCTTCCCAGGTGGCGGGCACGGAGAGGCCGAGCTTGGCGAAGATGTCCTTGTTGTAGTACACGCCGTGGGATACCGCGACGAAGGGAACGGCGAAGGACACGCCCTCCGCGGTGACCCAGGGAGAGCGCGAGCCTTCGGAGAAGTTATCCTTGAGGCCCTTTACGGCGCTCACGTCGGCGAAGAAGCCGTCCTTGAAGAGCTGGATGCCGGTGGCGTAGGACCGCGCGTACATGAGGTCGGGACCGGTTCCGCTCGTGAGCTGGAGGCGCAGCGTCGCGTTGTAGTCGGGCGGGTTGGTCGGTTTGAAGTCGATGGTGACGTTCGGGTGCGTCTTGGCGTACTCGGCCAAGAGGCCCTGCATCTGGGCCACGTCGTCGGCGCGCCAGGACCCCATGACCAGCGCGACTTTTTCCCCGGAGGCCGCTTTTCCGCCCTCGGCGCCGCCGGCCGCGAAGAGTCCGTTCCCGCCCAAAGCCAGGGCGAGGGCTACGATCGCCAAAAATCCTTTCTTCATGATCAGCTCCTTTTTCAGAGAAAGAAAGATATCTTACTTTCAGCCCTCGCGGGCCGCCGGTACAGTTACGGTTGTAACCGTTCGCGTACTTTTTCCGTACCCCGAAGCCTTTCGGAAGGCCGCAAGACCAGTTCTCTCTTCCTACTCGAACCAGTACGGATCCACGGATCGAAGGGCGGCTATGGCTTCCCTGCGGTCGCCGGCCCGGAGTTTTTCGTAGAGCGCGGAGACGTAGTTGCGCACGGTCTGCTCCCCAAGGTGGGCGGCAGCCGCGATCTCTTTATTGGTCATACCGCGGAGGATGTAGCCGGCGATGGTCTTGTCCCGCGGGGTGAGTTCGTAGAACCAGTCGGGCAAGCGGGGGCGCCCGCTGCGGCCGGCCGTCTCCCCGCGTTCGCTTCCTCCAGCGGCCGACAGCGCGGCGGCGAGGTGGCCCGCCAGGTCGGGCGCGATGAGGAGGGAGCCGTCGCGCACCGCGCGGATGGCCGAAACGAGCATCCGGGGCGCGATGTTCTTCAATAGATATCCGTGCGCGCCTCTGGACAAGGCCTCGGACACGTACTCGTCGTCCTCGAAGGTGGTGAGCATGATGACCGAGACCTCGGGCCAGCGCGACCTAATGACCCCCGCTGCGGCCACCCCGTCCATGACGGGCATGCGCACGTCCAGGAGGGCGACGTCCGCGCCCTCCTTTTCCAGGAAGGCGATAGCCTCCTCTCCGTTCGCTGCGGTGCCGACCACCCGGAGGCCTTCGTCCAGGCTCTCCAGCACGAGCTTGAGGCTTTCCAGGAAGAGGTATTGATCGTCCGCCAGGAGCAGGCGTATCGGCTTATCGTCCATCGTCATCCTCCGTGAGGGGTACGCTCGCCTGGAGGGCGAAGCCTCCGGGCACCGGCCCAGCCTCCAGCTCTCCGCCGAGCTCGGCGATGCGGTCCCGCAGTCCCGCGAGCCCGATCCCCGCGCGTTCTTCTTCGCTTTTCCCTACGGGAGCGACGGCGGACCCGTCGTCGCGCAGCCTGACGTGGATGAGGGAATCGTCGCGCCAGAAGCTTACGTCCACCTCGTTCGCCCTGCCGTGCCTGAATGCGTTCGTGAGTCCCTCCTGGATCACCCGGTAGAGGGCCTTTTCCAGGACGCGGGGTAAGATCGGCGGAATGTTCCCGAAACTGGTATGCACCGCCACGCCGGTCACGTCCTGGAAATTCATGGTGAGCCTGAGGAAGAGGTTCGCGCCCCGCGGCCGATCGGCGTCGCGGGAGCGGAGCTCCGCCAGGGCCCGCCGCGCCTCGGCCAGGCTCTCGTTCGCGTGGATGCGGGCCTTCTCCAGGATCACCGCGGTCTCCTCGATCCCGCCCTTGGAGTATTGGGCGGCCTGGATCAGCATGATGAGGTTCGTGAGCGAGTACCCGATGATGTCGTGGATTTCCCCCGCGAGGCGCTTGCGCTCGTTCTCCATGGCCTCCTCGCGCGCGAAGAGGGCGTAGGTCTGGAAGTCGATGTTCGCGTCGGCCACCTTCCGGTACGCGGAGTCCAGGCGCTCCAGTTCGGAGGAGATGCGCTCGAGCCGCCGCTCCCGCCAGCGGAGGGCGGCCCCCAGGGCCGCGATGAGGGCGAGCCAAGCGAAAATGGCCGTCATCTGGGCGAAGGTCGCCCCGGCGACCGGTTCCCCCCAGGCCGTGTGCGGCCGGAGCGCGAAGAGGAGCGCAAGGTCGACGGCCGCGGCGAGCGCGAGCCCGACCGGAAGGGCGAAGGCCAGAGTCAGCGCGAGCGCGAGCGGGGCAGCCGCCGGGGCTATGACGCCGAGATCCGCCCCCGCCGCGTTGGCCAGGAAGGCGAGGCCTGAGAGGGATAGGGCCGCGGCGATGCCCGCCACGAGCGGCGTAAAGAGGAAGGCGGGGAAGGCGA
Organism: Spirochaetota bacterium; assembly: GCA_023398155.1. Lineage (GTDB taxonomy): Bacteria > Spirochaetota > Spirochaetia > Treponematales > Breznakiellaceae > JAEXTK01. The sequence goes on along the minus strand of JAEWSV010000386.1, from coordinate 2,002 downwards.
GGAGGGCCAAGGCGACGTACACCGCGGCCACCTGGGCCATCTTCCCTCCCGCCATGTAGGCTCCCGGCCCCGCGCCGAAGGCCGCCCAGGAAGCCGCGTACGAGCCGAGCGACACGAGGAGGGGGAAGATTATCCTGAACGAGCGGCCCTTGCTCATCGCGCGCCCATGGTAGCACGTGGACGCGCTCGCGTCAGCTCAGGGCTTGGATGATGGTACCTCTCCAATCGAGCGGAGCCGCCGTTCGACATCCGGATCGTAGCGGAGGGCAAGGAAACCCGCGAGGCGGGCGGCCGCGCGTTCGCTCTCGTTCAGGCGATACTGATATAGGTCCGCCAGGAACAGTTGGACGAAGGGGTCCTTCGATCCGCCGGCCAAGAGGCCTTCGAGCCGGTCCGCCGCGGCGCGGCAGTCTCCCCTCCTGAAGTCGAAGACGGCGCGCAAGTAGCCAGCCGCGGGATTTGCGCCGCGCACGGCCTCGTTGCGGCGGAGCATCTCTTCGGCGTCCCTCCAATCCTTACGGTCCAGGGCCTTCTCGGCGCGCGCGAGCAGCTGATCGGCGGAGATCATCTTGATGTAGACGACCTGGGTGACGTCGGAATAATCGATCTCCGTCTCGATGGTCTCGTAGCCATCACGTTTGGAGACGAGCCGGTGCTGCCCCATCGGCAGGCCGGCGAGGGCGAAGCGGCCGTTTACGTCGCTGGCCGTCGTTTTCCCGTCCACTTCGATGGTCGCCCCCTGCACCGGCAGGCCTTCGAAGTCGTAGATCATGCCGTTCAGTGGAGGCTCGCCCCGCGCGGCGCCTACGCCCGCGCAGGAGACGAGGATCGCCAGTATCGCCGGCAGTATCGTCGATGATACCATCCGGACTGCCATCGCGAAAGCTACGCGCGCAGCCATCCGCAAGCCTCCTTCGCAAGGTTTCATCGCTTCCCGCCCCTTGCCGCCGCGTACGGCTCGCCGTCCAGCAGGAGGAGGTACCGATCGTCCTCTATCCGTACCAGGACCGCGTCCATTTCTCCCCCGCCGTCCGCGCGGACCTTCACGAGCCGGCCCGTCCGGGTATCCTTGAAGAACAGCCATCGGCTTCCCTCCTCGTCCACGATCGAGCCTATCTCCGTAAGCCAGGGGGCCGGCGTCGGCGCCTTCTGCGCTGCCTCGATCGCCGGGCTCGCTGCGGTCTCGGCGCGCGGCACCGAGAAGACGGCCAGCAGTTCGCCCGGCTCCGTGCGTTTCTTTTCGGCTTCTTCCTCGCCCGCGGTCTCCTGCGTTCCGTTCCCGAGGAGGGGGCTTCCTCCCCGCGGTCCCGAGGCTTCCACCGGAGAGCGGAAACCGAGGTAGGTCTGCGCGAGGAAGATCGCGCCGAGGATGATTTCCGGTAGCCGGAGCGGTTTACTCGCCATGGCGGATCCTGAATACGAAATCGGCGTTTTCGGCGGCCGGGACGGCCCGGAAGGTGAGCGAGGCGAACCGCGCGCCGCGCGTCTCCGCCTCCCGGATAAACGTGAGGAAGGCGAGCGTGGAGCCCGAAACGGCGAATTCTAGGTGTTCGCCGCCTTCCGCCTCGGTTACCTGGTATCGGCCGATCGCCAGCCCACGCTTCGCGATGAGGGCCTTCATGGATGTCCCGAAATCCGCGACCGCGGGCTCTTCGTTCACTGCAGGCCCTTCGCCAACGGCCACGTAGCCTTTGACCCGCCGCTCCAGCTCGACGATCCGCCTTTGGAGCTGCGCCGGCTCGGCTTCTCTGGTTCCCGCCTTCGCGATTGCCGCCTCCAGGGAGGCCTCCGCGGCTTCCGCGGACCGTAGGCGCAGGAAACTGGAGAAGATCGAGAGGGCTGCGGCCGACGAGAACAGCGTGAGGGCGAGGATGCCGACCAGGCGGCGCTCATTCTTCGTCATATCGAACCTTGCCTGAAAGCGTGAAACGCTCCCCTCCCGCGGGGAGAGGATTCGCCTGATGGAGGCGGATGTCCGCGAGGACCTCGGACCCTTCGAAAT
>JAEWSV010000323.1 GCA_023398155.1 Spirochaetota bacterium | reverse complement strand
GTCTACGCCATCGTGACCGCCTACGTGACGCGCCACGCCAAGAAAGTGGAAGCGAACCCCCGCCTATCGGCGACGTTCGCGGACGACGAAGCCATCCGGGAGCGGGTTTCCGGCAGCGATCGGTCTTCGGGGACCGACCATCCGGGAGATATCGCGGTACGCGCGCGGGGCAGGGCGCTCATCTGGTTCGCCGCCTGCATCGGCATCGCGATGGCGACCGTCCTCCTTACCGCCCGCAGCCCCGGGCTCTCCGACCTCGCCTTCCCCGTAATGGGGCTCCTCTTCCTCGTGGGAGGCATCGGCGGCGGGAGCTTCGCGGGGCTCCGCGGGAAGGAACTGGCGCAGGCCTTCGGCAAGGGAGCCCTCGACCTCCTCCCGGGCGTATTTCTCATCCTCATGGCTTACAGCGTCAAGCACGTCATAGTTTCCGGAAAAATCATGGACACCATACTCCACGCCGCGGCCGGCCTCATCGGCGGCGCGGTCCCGCTCGCGGCCGGCTTCCTGGTCTACGCGACCACCCTAGTCATGAACTTCTTCATCGGTTCGGCTAGCGCCAAGGCCTTCCTCATGATGCCCTTACTCGCCCCCCTCGCGGACCTCGTCGGCATCACGCGGCAGACGGCGGTACTAGCCTTCGACTTCGGGGACGGATTCTCCAACATGATCTTCCCGACGAACGCACTGCTCCTCATCGCCCTCTCGTTCACGGTCGTGAGCTATCCGAAGTGGATGGCGTGGACGTGGCGGCTCCAGGCGATCATGATCGCCGTCACTTCCGCATTTCTGGCCTTCGCTGTGTGGATCGGCTTCGGACCGTTCTGAGTTAGTGTCCCGAAGCTTTGGGAAATCTTAAGCGGTTTATCGCCTCACTTGATCGCGAAGCGGGGAATTCTGGTTTTATAACATCTTCTCGAGTTCGATCGCGCCGTGTTCCCATAGCTCGGCATAGCGCTTCACGATCTTGAAACCCTGCTTTTCGTAGAAGGCGACCGTGGAGAGGTAGTTGGGATTCGCTTCGGGGGGAACGGTCTGCACACGGATGGTCGACACCCCGTACCGGGCGATGAAGTCCTCGAAGCGGCGGTACAGCAGCGTGCCGTACCCTTTGCCGCGCTCCGCACGCCGGGTCGCGAACATCATGATCTGGATGGCCCGATCGATGCCGGTGAAGGCGATGAAGGCTTGTATCCTGCCATCGTCGATGAGGATGAGGGCGTCCTGGAACCGGAGATCCGACAGGAGGTCGTCCGGCACGTTCTCGGTGAACCAATCGCCGACGTGCTCACGCGCTACATCCGCGAGCGTCCGGCCGAGAGCGGGACGGTTGCCGGGCCGCTTCACGTACTTAATCCGCATAGCGCCTACCTAAGCACGAAGGTCCTGCCGTCTCGTACGAAGACGGAATGCGATAAGTATAGGGAGAGGGCGTCCAGCAGTACCTTCCGTTCGATGTCCTTTCCGAGGCGGACGAACTCGGCGATGGAGGCGGAATCGGAGACGCGAAGGACGTCTTGGGCGATGATGGGCCCTTGGTCCAAATCCTCGTTGGCGAAGTGAGCCGTGGCACCGATGAGCTTGACGCCCTTGAACCAGGCCTGGTGATACGGTTTGGCGCCCTTGAACGCGGGGAGGAATCCGTGGTGGATGTTGATGACGCGCTCCCTCCAGCGCGAGGTGAAGTCGCCGGAGAGGATCTGCATGTAGCGGGCGAGGACCACGAGGTCGACGCGATACTCTTCCAAGATCGCCTGGAGGTCGGCCTCGTAGGCGGCTTTCCCCTTTGAAGTATCGACGACGCGGAAAGGGATGCCGAACTGGGCAGCCACGCCTCCGAGGTCCGCGTGGTTGGAGACTATGACGGGGAAGTCGCAATCGAGTTCACCGTCCTGGTGCTTGAGCAAGAGCTCGTATAGGCAGTGGCTCGTCTTGGAGACGAGGATGGCGACGCGGCGTTTGGTCGAAGCGGAACTTAGCTCCCATTCCATGGCGAGCGCGTCGGCGATGGTCGCGAAACGGGCTTTGAAAGCAGTCGCCGACGCGACTTCGTCGCTTCCTTCGCCGAGCGTGAAATGGGCCTTGAGGAAGAACTCGTCGAGGTCGATCGCCGTATGTTGGCGGAGATCCAGGATATTACCGCCCGAGGCGGCGATGGCGCCGGTGACGGAGGCGATAAGGCCCGCTCGGTCCGGACAGGTGACGGTCAGGTAATAGGAGGATAACATGGGCGTTGAATATATAGTGTCCCGAAGCTTAGGGAAAGCCCAAGGATAATCCATCACATCACGCGAACGCGAAGCGAGGAAGCCGACCTCCCTCCACCCTCCCCCGCTCCGGCCGGTAGATCGCTTTCTTCCATATCGCTTCATCCATTCCGTCAAGATTGAGCCGCGTCAGAAATGCCCGTATCCCGAAGAACGCTTTTCGCCCCTTTCCGATCGCAGCCCGCGTAACTCCCGCGACTTCCGCGTGCGTCCGGTCCTCCCCCTTATGCGCCTTGATCAGAAACCGTTTCGCGTAGTTGTGGTACACCGCGTACACCGACAGCCTCGCCATCCCGTTCGCCCCGTCCCGCGCGAAGCACGTCGTCTCCCGCCGCTGGTCCGCGCGATCTTTCCGGATCTCCCGATCGATGTAGTTCGAAGCGAACAGCGGGTTCCACACCGTCCGCGGTTGCTTCGAGCTCACCGTCGCATGCACGGCACGATGATCTTCATCCTGGTCGACGAATAGCGCATGGCGCTCGAACGCTCTTCCATACTCCACCTTCTCATCCGTGATGACGACGAGCGGCCGCCGCGGTTCCGGCGGTCTTTCGCGGGCCAGTCGATCGAGATGTTGCGTGAACGACCGCTCGATCGCCTTCCTTTCGAATACAAGCCCTTGATATAGTCGATCGCGTCGCTCCTTCTGCTCCTCCCGCATGGCTCCCGCCCTCCGGGTCGTCGCGTGGGTCAGCCCGAGAACGAAGCGGCTACCCGAGGTGATCGAGATGCCGATATCGTTCGGAAAGTATTGCGACCGGTCGAAGGAAACGAAGCCGTCAAAGCAGACATACTCATGAGGATCGACCATAGGGCGGAGGGCCGCATGGAGGGCGACGCCTTGGCGAGACAGGCGATCGATGCGGTTCTGGACCGTGTCGCAGGTGCAGCCGAGGTGGCGAGAGAGGGCGCGGAGGCTCATGCTCGAGCAGCTGAGGCGTTCGAGCTCCACGAGGTCGATGCGGCGCTTGGCGTAGTACTGAACGGAGAAGGTCTGGACCGAGAACGATTTACCGCACTGGGTACAGACGAATCGCCGTACGATGCCGAAGGCTTTGGTCACATGAAAGCCGTTACGCGACCACCAGCGACCTACCGGATTCTGGTGGTTGGAGCATGCAGCGTAGGGACAGAAGGGAGGGGTAAACAAGGA
>JAEWSV010000179.1 GCA_023398155.1 Spirochaetota bacterium | reverse complement strand
GACCAGGACACGGCCATGTCCAGGAAGTTGAAGCGCTGGGCGTAGGTGTTGGCCCCCATCGCCGCCGTTCCCAGCCCGATGACCAGTATCGACACGACGAAGCTCTGGACCGTGTAGCTGAAGGGCTCCAGGGCCTGCGGAAGGCCGATCCTGAGGATGGGCAGGAGGACCCCGCGCGCCCTCGCGGCGACGCCCCGGGCGAAGAGCCGCAGGCCCAGCCGGACCCGCGTCATGTATAGGACGATCGCCAGGCCCGCCAGGTAGGAGAGGCAGGTCGCCAGCGCTATGCCGCGTACCCCCAGGGAGGGGACGAACCAGAAGCCGCGCATCAGGAGCCAGTTGAGGGGAATGTTGAGGAGGTTGGTCGTCACCGAGGCGACCATGTTCCATCGCGTGAGGGTCTGCGAGGCCAGAACCTGCCCGTAAGAGAAGCGCAGGCCAGCGATGACGAAGTTGAAGGCGATCACCGAGAGGTATTGGCCGGCGTACTCGTTTTGGCTCGGCGTCATCCCGAGCCAGAGCCCGATGCTAAGCGAGAAAGCGAGCATGAGGATGGCGAGGAGGCCCCCGAAGGCCGCGCTGATGATCACGTTGGCCGTCCACGCCGATTCGGCCCGGTCGCGCTGCCCGGCGCCCAGATACTGGGCCGCCACGCTCCCCCCCGCGGAGGAGAATTGCGGCAGGATGAAGTAACCCAGCCAGAGAACCGGGCTCAGCATACCCACCGAGGCCGCCGCCTCGTCGGAGATCATACTGATGAATAGCGTGTCCGTGAAGCCGGTGACGCCGGCGGTCAATTCCTCGATGAACATCGGCCAGGCCAGGTGGATGAGGCCCAGGTCCCCGCTTCTCGTTCTTTTCATGCCGGGACTATACGATGGCCGAGGCGCAGATAGTCAATCGCCCGGAAAGCCGGTACGGCGCCGACCATCGGATTCGGCCTATATCGACTTTGGCGGCTCGACCCTCCCCCTAGGAAGGGACCCGCCGACCGAATAGGCGCGGATCATATGGGAGAGCCCGTACCTGCTTTTCGCCCCGGTCTTCTCGTAGATGTTGTGGGCGTGGGTCTTTACCGTCGCGAGGCTCACGAAGAGTTTCTCGGCGATCTCGCGATTGCCGAGCCCTCTGTCCATGAGCGCAATGACTTCCCGCTCGCGCTGCGAAATGTTGTACTTATTGATGAGCGCTTCGGGAACGGCGCCGTCCGTTGGGGGGCGGTCGGCCATGATGTAACCGCCGAAATAGTAGATCATCACGGCGCCCATGAGGATGTGGGGAATGCTGCTGATCGGGAAGCTCCCGCTGGAAGCGATATGCACGATCGGGTCCCGGAGATACCCCAGGGTGCCGATGAGGCTTTCCACGAGGCCCACGGAGCCGAATACGAGGGTGGTCCAGATGAGAACCAGTTCCCGCGCCGGGCGATCCCGTTTAGAGCCGAGAAAACCGACCGCCAAGAGATAGATGAACAACAGGAGGTACACGGTCCCGGCCGCGTACGCGGCGGGGCCGAGGATGATGATCCCTTGGCTCCGTTCCATGGACACCCAGAAAGGAACGCCGTACATTATGAATGCGGCGCAGGCGACGGTAACGACGAGGATGTCCCGAAGGCGACGCGCGGCGACCGAGAAGAGATCGTGGAAATAGAGGGCCGCGGCAACGACGACAGTGATCCCCAGTCCGATCTCCGTCAGGGATACGACGTACAGCGTCAAAGCGGAAGGCATGACCCCTCCGCTAAAAACGAACTCTTCCATGAGCGTCATGAAAGTCTGGAGCGTATACGCCCCGTAGAAGACGATCAGGAGCACGTAAGGCCGCTTGGAACGTGAACGCAGCGTGCCGAAAACCGCGACGCTGATCGCGGAGAAGCCGACGACGGCGGACAATGCGGAAGTGATCCAGATGAGAGCGCGCACGAAGATACTATATACCGTCATGCGCGCTTCCAGTACCTCGAGATGAAGAAAACATGCGCCGATACTTCCGTTCCTTCCGGGGGGAGAGTCTACCAGGTTAAGGACTTGATCGCGATGAGGCTCAGGGCATCGTGGCCGTGTTCCGCGGAACCGGTGAGGTCCACGAAGCCGTGGCCGTATTCCGCGTAGAGCTGGATATCCCAAGGGAGGACGGCGGCGACGCTTATCCCCGCGGAGTAGACGGTCCGCCAATCGTCCGTACCGATCAGAGCCGGAAGAAGACCGGCGACGTCGGAAAAGAGACCCGCATGGACTTTTCCGGGAGAAATCTCGTATCCCGCGTTCAGGTGGCCGACCCAGGCGGCCTCGGTAAAGAACTCATCGTCGCGGTACCCCCGCATGAAGCGCAGCGAGGAGTCCAAGGGGCTCGCCGTCCCTCCCAGAAGGTGGTAGGTCCTGGTGTAGTAGTTCGTCCCGCCGTACGCGCCAAAACCGATACCCGCGTTGAAGCGCTCGAGGAATACCGTCCCATACGCCGCCTCGGCTCCGTACTTGAGCGTTCCCCGATCGTTATCCGGCGCCGCGTTCCAAAAATCGGCCGAGCCCCACTCCCGGAAACCCTGGTAATAATCGTACTCGATCTCCGTAGCGAACATGAATCCGATCGGGATGATTCCCGCAGGACCGCTACGGCCCCGCATATCCAACTCCAAGCCAATCCGCGCGGTATGGAGCAGATCATCAGGAAGAATGAAGGAATCGGGAGTGTCCTCTTCCCTGGTATACCAATCCTTGCGCGCTCCATAGGAGGCCGAAAGGCGGGCGCCCAGGGGTATCGGGAAACCGATGGTTACTCCGCCCCGCAGGAACCTGCTGGTCATGGCGCTTTCATCTTGAAGGTACCGATGCTCGTCGTAGAAAAACAACTCCTCTACGGACACGAGCATGCTCTCCGCTTCCAAGGAGACATCGAAAGGCGAACCCGCCAACCCTTCCTTTGAGAGTTCGATATTATTGTAGACTCCGGCGATGATGAGGTTGAGATCCCAGGCACGGCCGAACAGGTTGGAGTCCCCATAGACGAAGGCGCCGTTGATATCCGCTTCTTCCGGATACAGGTAGCCCGACTCATGGGGTCCCGCGTGCAGGACGCCGGAGAAAAAGATCGCGACGGTTTTACTCTTCTCCTCGGAAACGCGGTACTCCACCTCCACTTCGTTTACGGCCTCGTCGTAGCGGTACCCGACGTCCGCGGACGCGATGCCCGATAGAGCTTTGAGGCGGCCGAGGTCTTCCCCGACCGCCGCGGCCGTGAGCCGGTCTCCCGTCCTGAGCCGGATGGCCCCCGCGATCCGGTCTTCCGCGGTACGGAGCCCTTGAGGGATGCGGACCGTGCGGACCGCCGCGCCCGACGATTCGACGCGGAGCCGGTCCAGGATCGCCGCCGCCGCCGCGTCGCCGGGATAGAAGGCGGTC
>JAEWSV010000090.1 GCA_023398155.1 Spirochaetota bacterium | reverse complement strand
CCTATAGACGCGATAGAAGCGGAAGGGACCGATGCCTGCGAGAGCCTCGAAAAGGACCGATTGCGGCGCGCGGTCGCGGACGCGATGGAGTCCCTGAAATCGGAAGACCGGGAAATATGCTTCCTTTACTATTTCGAGGAATTGTCGGTCGCGGAGATCGGCTCGTTGGTCGGCCGGCCGGCCGGCACGATCAAGTACCGTCTCTTTCGGATCCGCGCCGTTCTCAAAAAGCTATTGGAGGCCCAGTATGCGCGATGAGCTCGACAGGATGATTCTGTCCTATTTCGAGGCGCAGGTGAAAGGCATTCCGCCGCGCCCCCTGCCGTCCTTCCAAGAGGAGGCGGCGATTCTCGGAGAAACGCACCTCGCGATGCGTCGCATGAAGACCGGCCGTTTACCAGCAGTCTCCATGCACGCGGCCCAAGCCTTACGGCTCGCGGGCGCAGTCGCCATCGCGGCGATTTGCGTTTTCCTCGCCCCGCGAAACACCATCGGTCCCGTCGCGCGCGGAGTGGAGGCCCTCATGGAGAATGAGGAATTTCGCTCGACGCTCTTTTCCGCGACGACGGAGATCGCCCTCCGGACAGGAAAATCTTTACGTAAGGAGTAACGTATGAAAAGAACCTATTTCGCGTCCCTCATCGTCACCGCAGGACTACTCGCGTTCGCTATGGTCGTTAGCGGTTCCCGGTTCGCTTGGTACCTGGACTTCCCGTCCTTGGTGGTGGTCTTGTTCCCCGCATTCGTCCTTTCCATGGGGACCCATGGAACCGAGGGAACGTTCGGGGCGTTCAGCGCCGCCTTCGGCGATACGGAGAAAACGCGGCAAGAGCTGGAGCTGTCCTTGCTCGCGGCACGGTCCCTCGGCCGTTTCGCCTGGCTTTCCTCCCTCATCGGCTCCTTCATCGGCGCCATAGCGATACTCGGAAACCTCGGGGCGATGGAGAGGATAGGGAGCAACGTAGCCGTCGCGCTGATCTGCGTGTTCTACGCGGCGCTCTTCGATTTCGCCGTCGTCTCCCCGATGACGGCCCGGATCCGGCGCCGGATCGCCCAACTGTCCGGGAATTAAAACGCGGGCCGGCGATCGCGGATGGCGATCGCCGGCCCGGAAGATCAGTCGCTCCGCAACGAACCGCGGAGTACGAACCCCGCGCGGATCGCGGGTCAGGCTTCCAGCTTGGCCAGTTCGGCGCGCACGACCGCGGCGAGTTCGGCGGCCGCCGCGGAAACCTCCACGAGGCGGGCTTCCTTCTCGGTACGCGCCTTCACCTCGACCTTCGGTAGGTTCTTCTCGCCGACGACCACCCGGAGGGGGATGCCGATGAGGTCGGCGTCCTTGAACTTGACGCCGGGCCGCTCGTCGCGGTCATCCAGAAGCACCTGGATGCCCTGGGCTTCCAGCTCGTCGTGCAGCTTGTCCGCGGCTTCCTTGACCGGTCCTGCGTATTTGATCGGCACGATGGAGACGTGGAACGGCGCCACCGACATCGGCCAGACGATGCCGTCGTCGTCGTGGTGTTCCTCGATGATGGACGCGAGGGCCCGGTCCACGCCGATGCCGTAACAGCCCATGGTCGGCATCTGGCTCTTGCCCTGCTCGTCCAGGTAGCTCACGCCCATGGACTTCGTGTACTTGTAGCCGAGCTTGAAGATGTGTCCGAGCTCGTTGCCCTTCTTCTCGTAGAGTTCGCCGCCGCAGAGGGAGCACTTGTCCCCGGCCACGACCACGCGGACGTCGGCGACCATCCAGGGGGCGAAGTCGCGGCCGTAGGCCACGTGGGCATAGTGGAGATCCTTTTCCAGGGCGCCGGTGACCGCGTCGCTCAAGGCGGTGACCGTCGCGTCCGCGACCACGGGGAGGAGGGAAAGGCCGACCGGACCGGCGAATCCGACCGGGGCGCCGGTCAGGCGTTCCACGTCGGCATCGGATGCGAGAGCGACTTCCGAGGCCTTGAGGACCGCCGCCAGCTTGGTCTCGTTCACGTCCAAGTCGCCCCGGATCGCCACGGCGAAGAAGGCCTCGGGATAGGCGAGCGGCGCTCCGGGCGCCGCCGAGCGGCGTTCCAGCTTGGCGCAGCCGGGAGCGGCGGTGAGGTCGAGTTCCACGTTCACGGCCTTGTACACGAGGGTCTTGATGAAGGCCGTAGCCTCGGTCTTGAGGAAGGCGCAGAGTTCGTCGATCGTCTTGACCGCGGGAGTGGAGATCTTCTGCACGGCGGGCGTCGCGGTGGCGGCGGCTTTCGCCGCCTCCACGGAAGCGGGAGCCGAGAAGTCGTTCTTACAGGCGGCCTTCTCCACGTTGGCGGCATAGTCGCAGGAGCGGCAGAGGATCAGCGTGTTGTCGCCGATCTCGCTCTCCACCATGAACTCTTCAGACCCCGTGCCGCCCATGGCGCCGGTATCGGCGCGGACGGGAATGACGGTGAGCCCGCACCGCTTGAAGATGCGCCGATACGCCCGGCCCATCGCCTGATAGGTCTCGTCCAGGCTCGCTTCGTCCTCGTGGTAGGAATAGGCGTCCTTCATGGTGAACTCGCGTCCGCGCATCACGCCGTAACGGGGGCGGATCTCGTCCCGGTACTTGGTGTTGATCTGGTACAGGGTAAGCGGGAGCTGCCGGTAGCTGGAAAGCTCGTCGCGCACCAGGGTCGTGAACGCCTCTTCCGCGGTGGGGGAGATGACGAAGTCGCCGCCTAAACGGTTCTTTACGCGGAGCATCCCGTCTCCCATGGAATCCCAGCGGCCCGATTCCTTCCAGATCTCGCCCGGCACGACGACCGACGGCTTGATCTCCAGGGCGCCGATCGCGTCCATCTCTTCGCGCACGATGTTCTCCACCTTGCGGAACGAGCGGAGGCCGATGGGCAGGTACGCGAACAGGCCGTTGGCGAGCTTGCGCAGCATGGCCGCGCGCAGCATGAGCCGGTGGCTGACGATGATCGCGTCGCCGGGTACTTCACGGAGCGTGGGAAGAAAGGTGCTGGAGACTTTCATGGCGAAATCCTTGCGTACGAGAGTGGTAGCTAAAGAAGGATACCGTTGGAGAATACCCGGCCCTTCGCGGCTTGGGCAAGGGGCGGTAAAGTCCGCGCTTACCGCTCAATCGGGAATCGGAGCGTGACGGTCGTGCCCGCGCCGAGGACGGAATCCACGGTAAGAGAGCCGCCGACCTCCTCCACGAGGCAGCGCGAACCGGTGAGTCCGAGTCCGCGGGAAGTGGCGACCGCGGGGTCCGGTCCCGCTTTCCCCGCGCGGATGGCAGCCAGGCGTTCCGGACTCATACCGCGCCCGGTGTCCGAAACGTTGATGGTCAATTCGGTCTTTCCGTCGACGCTCTCCGCGAGCGCCGCGGCGACGATGATCATGCCCGCGTCGGTATATTTCAGCGAGTTGTCTATAAGGTTGCCGAGGACGCGCAGCGCGTTGGCGCGTAGGAGCGGCGGGGGCGGCGGATTGCCGGAAACCGTTTTTTTAATCTCGATGCCTTTGGCTCGGGCGAGAGTCCGGAAAGGGTCGATGGCGGAGTCCAGGAGCTGCCTGATCGGCAACCGCGCGAAGGAGTCGTCGTTCTCGTCCCCTTCGGGATCCAGGATCGATTCAACGATCTCCAGGAGCAGCCGGTTGGACTTGGCGAGGATGTTCAGGTACCTGCTCTGTTCATCGGTAAGCTCCGTATCGGCGAGGAGCGACTGCACGCCCATGATCGCCGTTATCGGGGAGCGGATATCGTGGCTGAACGACTCCAGGCGCGCCTCCCCGTTCTGCCTCGCGTCCGCGACGAGTTCCTCGAGGCGCCGGTTCATGATGCGCCGGGCTTCCGCGATGTGGGATACCCGCTCGAAATAGACGATGAGGAAT
>JAEWSV010000068.1 GCA_023398155.1 Spirochaetota bacterium | reverse complement strand
GGCGTGACCCCCGCGAAGCCGTGGGGCGCTTCCAGGAAAACTTTCTTGTCGCTGAGGACGACCTCGCCGTGCCGGAATACCGCCTTCGACATCTATCGATCCTTTATACGACGAGTTCGTCTTCGCCCGAACGGGCCACGACGATTTCGCCGGTGTCCTCCAGGTGCCTTATGATGGAGACTATCTTCTGCTGGGCTTCTTCCACGTCCTTGAGGCGTATCGGGCCCATGTACTCCATGTCCTCTTTGAGCATGCCCGCGGCGCGCTTCGACATGTTCCGGAAAATCTTGTCCTGGACTTCGGTGTCCACCGACTTGAGGGCCTTGGCGAGCTCCTGCGAGTCCACTTCGCGCATGACCTTCTGGATGGCGCGGTCGTCCAGCATGACGATGTCCTCGAACACGAACATGCGCTTCTTGATCTCTTCGGCGAGTTCGGGGTCCTCGTCTTCCAAGGCTTCTATGATCATCTTTTCCGAAGAACGGTCCACGAGGTTGAGGATCTCGACGATGCTCTCGACGCCGCCCGCGGCGGTGTAGTCCTCGCTGGAGAGCGTGGACAGCTTCTTTTCAAGGACGCGCTCGACTTCGCGGAGGACTTCGGGGGAGGTCCGGTCCATGGTCGCGATGCGGCGGGCTACGTCGCTCTGGATCTCGTGCTGGAGGTTCTGCAGGATGATGGAGGCCTTGTTCGGCTCAAGGTAGGCGAGGATCAGGGCGATGGTCTGGGGATGCTCCTGCTGGATGAAGTTCAAGAGGTGGGCCGGATCCGTACGGCGGATGAAGTCGAAAGGCCTGACCTGCAAGGAGCTCGTGAGCCGGTTGATGATGTCGATGGCCTTCTGGCTGCCCAGGGCCTTTTCCAAGAGTTCGCGCGCGTAGTCGATGCCGCCCGTGGAGATGAAATCGCTCGCCATCATCAGTTCCTGGAATTCCAGGAGGATGGCGTCCTTCTGCGCGGGTTCGATGGTCTCCAGGCGCGCGATCTCGAAGGTGAGCGTCTCTATCTCGTCCTCGCGCAGGTGCTTGAAGATTTCAGCAGAAATCTCCGATCCCAGAGTCACGAGGAAAACCGCCGCCTTCTGACGGCCGGTGAACTCCTTGACGGACTTACCTTTCTTGCTGCTCGACGAAGACGAGGCCTGGGTCGCCGCGGCGGGGAACGATGCTTTGGCCATGTCGCTATTCCTCCAGGAGCCAAGTCCGGATCAACTGCGCCACGTCCTCCGGATGCTCCTTCGCCATGTTGATGGCGTTTTCCTGGAGCTCCATGCGCTTGCGCTCTTCCACGGACATCGAAACCTCGACGCCCTCCTCTTCCGCCTGCCTGAGCGCGCTCTCGCGGAGCATCTGGTGCTGGCGGGAAAGTTCTTCTTCCCGGAGCCTCCGGCGACGCTCCAGCTCCCGGGAGATGAGGCGGAACATGATGAACGCGACCAAGAGGACCGCGATGCCCGCGAGGAGAAGGAGCATGGTCGTCTGGAACTGCCGCTGGCGGATGAAGGCCTGGTCCTCCTCAACGAACTGCTTCGTACGATCGAACTGGATGTTTTGGACCGTCACGGAATCCCCGCGGCGTCGATTGTAGCCGATCGCGTCCTGCACCAAGGCGGCCGCTTTTTTGAGTTCATCGTCCGGAATGGGGAGGTACTCGCGATCGATCGACCCGTCCGGAGTCAGAATCGGTTCTCCCTTTTCATTATACTTCCATTTCCAGCGTCCGTCGATGTTCACCGAAACGGTCACCCGGTCTATGGTAGGGCTCCGCTCCTCCTGGATCTGCCGTTTGTTGATCTCCTCGTTTTGGGTCAGGGTGGTCTGCTCCACCTTACCGTAGAGGTTCGACATATCTTTGAAGGCGGGCGGAGTCTGGCCTTCTACGCCCGCGGGCCCTTCCGGATTGAAGCCGGTCCCTTCCCATTTCGTGGAGGAGGACGACGAGGATCGCGTGATGGACTTGGCGTATTCGGAGTCATCGTACGGAGTGTCCGGATTATCGGCCTTGACCTCCACCGGGAAGTATTCCTCGGTCTGGATGGCCTTTTTGGACATGTCCATGTCGATCTTCACGTTAAGGTCGCGCACGCGGTCGCCGGTGTAGATTTGTTGCAGCGCCTTGAGCACCGAGGCCCGGTACTGGGCTTCCATTGAAGTGATGTGCTTCTGCTCGCGTTTGGAGATTTCCACGCGGACCATTTCGGCGAGACCCTCGAAATCGTTGAGGATGAGGCCGTTCTGATCGGTGATGACGATATTATCGTCCTTAAGGCCTTCCACGGCGAATTTGAGGATCTTCTGGATGCCTTCGATCTTCTTCCGGTTCCCCGCGATATCGCTGCCGGGACGGGGCGTGATGATGACGCTAGCCGTGACCGGATTCTGGTCCGCCTGGAAAAGTTCCTTCTCCGGCATCACCAGGGTCACGTTCGCGGCGTCGATGGCGTCGATGGCCTTCACGTGCTCGGGCACCATCTGGGTGATGGAGCGGCGCAAGTTCACGTTGCGTTCGAAGTCGGTGAGGGTCCACCGTTCGCGGTCGAAGAGGGCCCACGGATCGGTCCCTTGGGGGATGAGGTCTTCACGTATGAGGATGGACCGCATGCGCTGGGCGACCTGCTCGTCCGCTACCATGACCACTCCGGCCGCGTTCACCGTCGTCTTGACGCCCTCCTCGTTGAGGCGGGTCAGGATGCGGTCGCGGGAAGCCTCGTCCCGGATGGGCGCGTCGATGAGCGGCACCATGGTGGGCGCCGACGATACGGCGAAGAGCGCGACGACGCCGGCGATGGCCGCCGCCGCTAT
>JAEWSV010000023.1 GCA_023398155.1 Spirochaetota bacterium | reverse complement strand
GAATCACCCCGTCGATGACGGGCCGGGCGACGCTCATACGCGTACCATGCTTCTAAAAAGAAAAAGTGTCAATAGAGCCCATTCCCGATCCGGCGCTTGCTACGCGGGCGGAAGAGGAGTAAAATTCCCCACGACAGGAGGCCAGTATGAAATCGAACGATCGACCCAAGAAAGAAGAGAAAAAGAAACCCGAAAAGACGCTCAAAGAGAAGCGCGCCGAAAAGAAGGCCAAGAAGGACAGCAAATCGAGCGAGTAAGCGTCCCGCGTTCTTCTGCGGGCTTCGGGGAGCGAGGCTTGGCCTCGCTCCCGTTTATGCGTTAAATAGATAATCATTTATCTATATAGAAATTTGATACTTGACGACTCGCAGAATTCCGCATAGGATATCGTAGACAAGCGTTATCTCTAATTACTCTACAATACCTATCGAATCCGATCGGTCCACGCCCTCACAGCAACGCGGCCCGTCAAAGGAGTACCGATTCACATGGCCATCAAAACGTTCAAGGGCGGCATCCATCCGCCCGAGCGGAAAGCGGCTACGACCGGCAAGCTCATCGAGCGCATCGCCGAGCCCGCGCAGGTCGTCATTCCCGTCAATCAACACTTCGGAGCGCCGAATAAGTGCCTCGTGCAGGTGGGCGATCAGGTCGCGCGCGGCCAGAAGATCGCCGACGGAGCCGCGCCCGGCCCGATGACGGTTCCCGTACACGCCTCCATCGCGGGCGTGGTCAAGAAAATCGAGCCGCGCACCCAGTCCAACAACGTGGACGGGCTCTGCGTCGTGATCGAGGCCGACCGTTCCGGCAGGACCGAGTTCATGCCGCCCCTGGACGGTTTTTCCTGCGCCAAGGAAGAAGCCGTCGCCCGGATGCGGGAGGCAGGCCTCGTCGGCATGGGCGGCGCGGGCTTCCCCGTCCACGTGAAACTCTCACCGCCGCCGAACAAGAAGCTCGACCTCGTGATCGCGAACGGCGCCGAGTGCGAGCCCTACCTTACCATCGACGAAGCGACCCTCATCGAGGACGCCGCGAAGGTGGTCGAAGGGCTCGCCATCGTCATGCGCACGGTGGGCGTCGCCAAGGGCCTCGTCGCCCTGGAGGACAACAAGGAGCGGGCGCTCGGCGCGATCGAGGCGGCCATCGCCTCCCACGGCCGCGGCATGGATATCTCCGTGCAGCTCCTCAAGACGAAGTATCCGCAGGGCGGCGAGAAGATGCTCATCTCGGCGATCACCGGAAAGGAAGTCCCCTCCGGCGGCCTCCCCATGGACGTCGGCTGCGTCGTCCAGAACGTCGGGACCTTGCGCGCGATCGCCGAGGCCTTCTCGGAGGGCAAGCCCCTCATCGAGCGGGGCCTTACCATCACGGGCGGCGCCTGCAAGAGTCCGAAGGACATCATCGCCCCGATCGGAACCCTCATCTCCGACATCCCCGATTCGGAGGTGGATATCGACGAGGACGCGATCCGCAAGATCATCTTCGGCGGACCGATGATGGGTACGACCGTTCCGAGCCGGAGCATCCCGGTCCAGAAAAACACGTCCGGCGTGGTGCTCATGACCGAGCGCGAAGTGGCCATGGACACCGACGTTGAGACGCCCTGCATACGCTGCGGCCGCTGCATGCGCGCCTGCGCCTGCCGGCTCTCGCCGGTGCTCCTGAACAACGCCTTGGACGCCGGGGACCTGGAGACCGCGGCCAAGATCGGCCTCCTGGACTGCATCGAGTGCGGCACCTGTTCGTACGTGTGCCCCGCCCGGATCCAGCTCGTACAGCGCTTCCGCGTGGGCAAGCAGCTCCTCCGCGCCAAACGCGTCGCCGCCCAGCCGAAAGCCCAGGCGAAGGCCTAGCGCCGGTTATATAGGAGAAATAGTTACCATGGCGAACAACAATCGGCTGGCGCTGCTGACTTCCAGCCCCCACTTTTCCTCGCCGGTGAACACCCGCTCGATCATGGCGACCGTGCTCGTCGCGATCGCGCCGGCCGCGGCGTACGGAGTCGTCCTCTACGGCCTCCCGGCCCTACTCACCATCCTCGTATCCGTCGCTGCGGCGGTCGCCTCCGAGGCGCTATTCCGCCTCGCGATCCGCGAGAAGCCCCGGACGGGAGACCTCTCCGCGATCATCACGGGCCTGCTACTCGCGCTCGTGCTCCCGCCCTCCACGCCCCTGTGGATGACCGCGCTCGGCGCAGTCTTCTCCATAGTGGTGGCTAAGGAGTTTTTCGGCGGGCTCGGCGCGAACGTCTTCAACCCGGCCCTCATCGGCCGAGCCTTCCTCATCATGAGCTTCCCCGCCGCGATCACGACTTGGCATACGCCGGGCGGCTGGAAGCCCCTGACCGACGCCATGACGACGGCCACGCCGCTCAACATCGTCAAACAGGGCGGCGCCATCGCCGACGTGGGAAAAGGCTTCGTGGACGCGGGCCTGGCCTCATCGGCCGACTACGGCTCTACGCTCGCGACCCTCTTCTTCGGCAACCGGGCCGGCTGCATCGGCGAGTCCTCGATCCTGTTGATCCTCGCGGGCGCCGCCTTCCTCCTCCTCACGCGCGTCATCGACTGGCGCGCTCCCGTCGCCATGATCGGCACGGCCTTCGCGGCCTCCTGGCTCCTCGGCATGGATCCCCTGTTCGGCGTCCTCTCCGGCGGCCTCGTCTTCGGAGCTGTCTTCATGGCCACCGATTACACGTCCTCTCCCGTGACTCCCGTCGGCAAGCTCCTCTTCGGCGCGGGCGCGGGCATCGTCACCGTGCTGATCCGCAAGTGGGGCGGCTACCCCGAGGGCGTCACCTACGGCATCCTCATCATGAACTCGGTCGCCCCCTTCCTCAACAAGATCATCCCCCAGAAGTACGGCTACGTGAAGGCGAAGAAGGAGGCCGCGAAATGAAGAGCATGCTGAACATGCTGAAGCTGGGACTCATCCTGGCCGCCTACAGCGTGGTCGCCTGCGTGGGCCTAGCCTTCGTGTACGCGGGAACCAAGACGGTCATCGAGCAGAGGCAGAAGGCCGACCTGGAGGCTGCGCTCAAGGACCTCTTCCCCGCGGCGGACTCCTTCGCATCCATCGCCGCCGGCGAGCTCCGGAGCCCCGCGGCTTCGGTTTCGTTCACCGAAGCCTATTCGGCTTCCGCGGGGGGAGCGGTCGTCGGGGTGGCGATCAAGGCCTCCGGACCGAGCTACGGCGGCGCCACCGTCGTGCTCGTCGGCGTGGGAGCGGACCGCAAGGTCGCCGGAGCCAAGATCCTGGAGAACAAGGACACGCCAGGCCTCGGCGCGAACGCGGCCTCGCCGACCTACTTCGTAGACCGTAAGTCCAAGACCACCTTCATGGGCCAATTCGCGGGCAAGGCCGTCGGCGATCCCTTCAAGGTGAAGGGCGACATCGCCGCGATCACCGCGTCCACCATCACGAGCGTCGCGGTCGCCCAGGTCGTGAAAGCGGCGGGCGCGGGCGCGGGCGCTTGGCTCGACGCGCGGGGAGGAAACTGAATTGAAACGACTTACGCGCATCTTCCTTGACGGCATCATCAAGGACAATCCCCTGCTCATGCTGATGATCGGCCTCTGCTCGGCCCTTGCCGTGACCACGTCCACCGCGAACGGCATCGGCATGGGTCTGGCCATGACCTTCGTCCTCCTCATGTCGGAGATCGTCATCAGCCTCTTCCGCAAGCTCATTCCGGACTCGGTCCGCATGCCGATCTTCATCATCGTCATCGCGGCCTTCACGACCATCATCGATTACGTGCTCAAGGCCTATTTCCCCGACCTCTCCAAGGCCATGGGCGTGTTCATCCCGCTCATCGTCGTCAACTGCATCATCATGGGACGCGTGGAAGCCTTCGCCTCCAAGAGGCCGGTGATCGACGTCGTCTTCGACTCGATCGGCATGGGCCTCGGCTACACCTGGGTCCTGGTGGGCATCGCGGTCCTCCGCGAGGTCCTCGGAAGCGGCACCATCCTCTCCGTGCAGGTCATGCCCGAGAGTTACCAGCCCATCCTCTTCTTCACGCTCCCGGCGGGAGGCTTCCTCGTGTTCGCCCTCTTCATCTCGCTCAACATCTGGCTTAAGAAGGTCGTGAAGCCGGCCGATCAAGGAGGCGCCGAATGAACGGCCTGCTCGCCATCTTCCTCTCCGCCCTCCTCGTGGAGAACGTCGTGCTCATGCGCTTCCTGGCGCTCTGCTCCTATGTCGGCATGTCCGCCGACGTGAAGCAGTCCACGGGCATGGGCGTGGCGGTCACCTTCGTGACGGTTTTAGCCACCGCGGTAACCTGGCCGCTCTATCACTTCGTCCTGGTGCCGCTCGGCCTGGAATTCCTCCAGATTCTCGCGTTCATCCTCATCATCGCCTCGCTCGTCCAGCTCGTAGAGTTCTACCTCAAGAAGACGGCGCCGGCCCTTTACCGGGCGATGGGCATCTACCTACCCCTCATCACGACGAACTGCGCCATCCTCGCCGTGACCTTCGACAACATCACTAAAAAATACGGCTTCATGGAATCGATGGTGTATTCGGTCGGCGCGGCGCTCGGTTACCTCCTGTCGCTCGTCCTCTTGGCGGGCATCCGCGATCGGATCAAGACTAGTCCGGTACCGAAATTCCTCCAGGGCACGCCGATCCTCTTCGCGGCGACCTCGCTCCTCGCGGTGGCCTTCATGGGCTTCGCCGGCCTCATAAAATAAGGAGTCGCGCATGAGCATCGTATTGGTAACTGCCGTCTTCGCGGTCATCCTGGCCATGTCGCTGGGCCTCGCGCTCGGCTTCTTCCGCGAATTCTTCAAGGTGGAGCAGGATCCGCTCATCGGCGAGGCGCGCGCCATCCTCCCCGGCGCCAACTGCGGCGCCTGCGGGTACCCCGGCTGCGACGGTTACGCCGCGGCGGTCGCCGGCCGCGCCTCCGAGGTCACCCGCTGCTCGGTCGGCGGCAAGGCCGTCGCGGAACGGCTCGCCGCCCTCATGGGCGTCAACGCCGCAGCGGAGGACGTCGTAGCGGTGCTGGCCTGCCAGGGCTCCAAGCAGCACGCCCCGCTCAAGGGCGAGTATATCGG
>JAEWSV010000013.1 GCA_023398155.1 Spirochaetota bacterium | reverse complement strand
CGGGCAAGGGCTTGGCCGCGGCCCTCATCATGGCATCGTGGTCAACACGATCCGCATCATCGAGCATAAGGACGACCTGGAACTCCTCGTGCGCAGCGTGGACGCGGCAATAAAGGGCATGCGGCTGGAGGACAAGTACACGGTCCTCTTCATCGCGGTCGTGGATACTAAGAAGATGACGATCCGCTACGTGAACGCGTCCATGGCCGACCCCCTGATCATTTCCGAAACCAAGGCGGGCCGCCAGATACGTCGTCTCTCCTCCAACTGCAGTCTCATCGGCATCCTGGACCTGGAAGCGGTGCCGATCTCGGAAGCCAAGCTCTTCCCCGGCGACACGATCCTCATCGCCTCCGACGGCGTGTCGGAGGTGCCCGACGACTCCGGCGAGATGCTCGGCGACAGCGAGCGGTGGATAGATTTCGTGACGGACGATTCGGTCAAACCGATCGCCGAATTCGTCGATTCCCTCGCGGCGCTCGTCGTCAACCACGCCGGCGGGAAACCGCTCCGCGACGACGTCACCGTCCTGGCCGCGAAGGTGATGGAGTAAACCGATGATCCTCTCCCTGGTCGACTACCTGCTCTTCTTCACCCTCATTCCCTTCGGCTTCTGGGTCCGTTTCCGCGTCGCCGATTCCATCAACGCGCGCCTTATCTTCTTTTATTGCCAAGCGGCCGCGCTCACGGCCCTCGGCATCGGCGGCGCCTACTCCTCGGCCTTGGCGGGGTCGGCGGGGGCCGCCGTGTTCTTCGCGCGCGTTGCAGGCGCGTCTGTGGTGGCATCCCACCTCATCATCGCGCTGCTCGCGCTCTCCTTCCCCTACGAAAAGCAGCCGCGCATCCTGCGCTTGCTCGCTTCTGCGATCTGGCTCTTCGTCGCCTACTTCATCTTGTTCACGGATCGGTACCTCGTCGGCCTCCGCATCGAAGGCGGAGAGCTGGTCCGCGAGACCGGGCCGCTCTACCTCACGATCACGGTCATCGGGTTCGCCCTCGGCATCGCTTCCGCCGCGTTGCTGTTGATCCGGCGGGTTTTCTTCAAGAGCGTCATCTACAAGCTGCAGACCGTCGTAGTCGTCGCCGGCTTGGCCTTAGGGTACGTTGTCGCGTTCAGCTTCGCGATCGTCTTGCCGTTCCGGTTCGGCGCTTCCTGGGCGTACACCCTCCTGCCCGTCGGCGGAGCCCTCCTGGCGGCCACCCTCGGGTACGGCATGACCATCACGCGGCTCTTCGACCTCGGCGCCGCGGCGACGACGGCGGCCTCGTTCTCCTTGTTCGCCATCACCCTCGGCCTCATCGCCGGCATCCTCTTCTCGCTGCTCTCGCTACCCTTCGGCGGCGCGGGGTTCCTTGCGGTCTTCGCGGCCGCGGTCGTGTATCTCGGTTCCACCCGCTTGGCGGCCTTCCTGCGCGCCCGGTACGTACGCCTCCTCCGCAGCCGCTTCTCCTACGGCGAGCGGTTGGAAGAAGGGCTCTCTTCCATCGACTTCTCCCAAGGCCGCGATCCGGTCATCGAGAATTTCCTGGCCCTGCTCCGCGACAGCGTCGGCTGCAGCGCGGTCAACCTCCTCGTAGAGAACGCCGCGGGCGAGCTCGTGAACGTAGGCTCCACGAACGGCCTGACCGGGGAGAACGGTTTCGAGCGGAAGGCGCCCGGCATCGATCTGCTCCTCAACAACGACGTCTCAATAATCCTCAAGACGGAAATCGTCACCAACTACGAGTACCACGACGTGAAGGGCGAACTGCTCGCGATCCTGGACCGCTTCGACGCGGACGCCCTGGTGCTGCTCCGCGAAGGCCGGACCATCATCGGCGCGGTCCTCCTCGGCGCGAAGGTGACCGGCGGCGACTTCACCGATTACGACTACGATACGATCTCGCGCGTGTACGGCAAGCTCTTCGTCGTCGCCTATTACCTGAAGAACGTCGCGCAGGAATCCCTGGTGCTCACCGTGGACCGCGAGCTCGAATTCTCGGCCCAGATCATCCAATCGATCCAGGAGAACATCGACCGTATCGCCCATCCGGCGGTGGACATCGCCTACATGACGCGGTCCACCCGCAAGCTCGGCGGCGACTTCATCGACTTCATCCGGCTTTCCCAGGACCGGTTCATCTTCGTCATCGGCGACGTGTCGGGAAAAGGGCTCAACGCGAGCATGTCGATGGTCATATTGAAATCGGTCGTGCGTACCTTCCTCAAGGAAACCAAGGATTTCAAGAAGCTCGTCGTCAAGACGAACGCCTTCATCAAGGCCAACCTGCCGCGCGGGACCTTCTTCGCGGGCGTTTTCGGCCTCTTCGACTTCAAGGAGCGTTCGCTCTACTACGTCAACTGCGGCGTGCCCATCATGCTGCTCCTCTCGTCCGCGTACAACAACCCGGTGGAGATCCAGGGCGAGGGCAAGGTCCTCGGTTTCGTGAAGGACATCGGACCGTACGTGCTCGTCCGCAAGGCGACGTTCAAGCAGGGCGACACGCTCCTGGTGACCACCGACGGTTTGACGGACGCCGAATCCATCCGCGGCGCCCGCTTCGGCAAGGACCGCATCCAGAGCTCGCTCCTTGAAAACCGGGCCGCATCCGCGGAACGCATCGTACGCTACCTCTCCGAGTCAGTGTCCGAGTTCGTGTCCCAGGAAATGAACGATGACATCACTATTCTCGCGGTGAAATTCAGCTAGGAGGCGGCATGGACCATTTGAACATCACGGAGCGAAAGGGAGACGGCTACGCGTTGCTCGAGGTCATCGGAACCGTCAACTCCTATACTTATACCGAGTTCCAGCAGCGGGTCTACAGTCTCATCAAGACGACGAATCTGGTCCTGGACATGTCGAGGGTTTCCAATCTTTCGTCCTCCGGTCTCGGCGTCCTCATGTCGGCGGTGGAGGACGGCCAGGAATCGGGCCATAAGCTCTACATCATGAGCCCGAGCGAGATCGTACGGCTCGCGATCGAGTCCACCGGCTTCGCGGAGTTGTTCCCTATCATACGTTCAGCGAACGAAGTCCTGCTGTAGCCGTATGAGCGGCCGGTCCGCGGCGGTCCTTCTCCGCACGAGCTATGCCAGTCTGCCGCGCCTCGAGCGCTTCGTGGACGGCTACTCCGGTTTCTCCGGGGAGGCGCTCGCGCGGACGAAACTCGTCGCGTGCGAGCTTTTCGATAACCTCATCGCCCACGGCCGCGGAGTCATGCCGCCGTTCGCGGTGGTAACCCTCTCCGCGGTTCCCGGTCCCGTCCTTACCTTGCGTTACCGCGCGTCCAACCTACAGGCCTTTCATCGCGCGCTCGAAGATGCGAGGTCGGGGGCGGGAGGCAGGCCGCGTTTCGATGAGGCGGCGAGTCTCTATCGAGGGTTCGGCCTCAAGATGTGCGTGGAACTCGCCTCCGCCATCGAAGTGCGCCGGGGCCTTTTCTGGCACCGCGTGTCCGTCGTATTCTCGTGACCATGCGCCGGCCTTCGTTCTTGACCCCTTCCTTGAGCGCCTTCTTCCTCCTGGTCTCCTGCGTACCCGCGGCGCGTCCGGTCGCCGTTCCGGACTCGGCGCAGCCGGTAGCCGGGTTCGCGACTCGGGTGGCCGAAGCCGCCGCGGCCGCGGGAATCCCCGCCGACCTCGCGGAAGCCTTGAAGACGGCCGCGATGCAGGACGGGGCGGCCCTGGAGGCGGAGATCGCCGCAGCGCTTTCCGGCGACTCCGCGCTTACGATCCTCGTCGATAAGCGCCGCATCCTCTCGGCCGACTATGAGCCGCGGAACCTCGCCGACCTGGGAGAGCTCGCGGCGAGGTCGGGTAACGCGTTCAAGGCGAACCGGGCCGGCCTCAAGCTGCGCGCCGAGGCGGCCGAGGCTTTGGTCCGCATGGGAGAGGCGGCCCGAGCGGACGGGATCACGCTCCTCGTCTCCTCAGCATACCGGTCCTACGCGTACCAGGAGCAGGTGTACGCGCGGGTGGTGGCGGAACTCGGCCAGGAAGCCGCGGACCGCGAGTCGGCGCGGCCCGGCCGTAGCCAACACCAGCTCGGCTTGGCCGCGGACTTCGGTTCGATCGACGACTCGTTCGCCGAGACGAAGGCCGGGAAATGGCTCGCCGCCAACGCCGGCCGCTTCGGCTGGTCGCTCTCCTTCCCCCGGGGGTACGAATCGGTCACCGGTTACCGTTGGGAGAGCTGGCATTACCGCTACGTCGGAACCGCCGCGGCCTCCCTGATCGAGAAGCGTTTCGGGGGTATCCAACAGTACTGCCTGGAATTCTTCGCGGCCTGGAAAAAACCTTTACCGATCGCGACGGAGTAGGCTCCCGGCGTCCGGCGCCTTGACTGCCCGCGGGCGCGCCTCTACACTGCGACGGACATGACGCTGTTCCGAGTTCTCTATTGGGGCCTGTCGTATTCGGTCGGCCTCGTGTGTTTCACGATCCTCCTCCTCCGCTACCTCCAGGCGCGGGATTCGATGGCTCTGAAACTCCTGGGCTACCTCGTGCCCTTCGGCGTCTCCGTCGCCAGCCTCAGTCTCTTGGAGTTGTTCTCCGTCACCGGGCCCATCGGGAACATCTTCGGCCAGCTGGCCCTCGCAGGCGCCGCCCTGGTCATCGCTACTTTCCCCGGTTACGCCCTGGCGTTCGACGACCTCCCCCGTCGTCGCCGATTAGCGTTCCCCATGCGGATCGGCGGCGTCGCCTTGGCGGCCGCGGATCTAGTCTTCGTCTTCTGGCCCGGCCTGGTCAGGGATGTCCTGCATTTCCTCACCCTCGCCGCTCTCGGCCTGGCCATCTTCGTCGGCATGACGTGGATGGTCCGGGGCAGGACGCACCGCAAGAGAAAACACCACGGGGTGTGGATGGCGGTCCTTTTCGTCTTTTTCGGCTTGGTATGCGTCCTGGACTTCTTCCGCGCCTTCATCCCCGGCTTGGGATTCGAGGATTGGCGCTACGTAGTCCTGCCGGCCTTCTACGCCTACCTCAACATCTTCATCGTCTACGCCCATATCATCGAATGGGATTCGCGGGTCGCCCAACGGGACAAGGAGGGCTCGACGCCCGCTGCCGAGACTCTGAAGCAGTACGGCGTCTCTTCCAGGGAATCCGAGGTGCTCTCCCACCTGGCGCGCGGGCGTACCTACGGCGAGATCGCGGATGTCCTCTGCGTCTCCTTGGCCACGATCAAGACCCATCTCTCCCACCTCTACGAAAAGACGGGCACGCGCAACAAGGTGGAGCTCATCAACCTTTTGTATGATTCGATGGATTCCTCGCATAATCAACCGAATACCCGATAGGTAAAGGCCGTTTCCCGGGGCAGATTGGCGTGCATGAACGCCGATCGCCCGAGCATCAACGTAGCGCTCTCTTCGCAAATCCTCTTCGCCGTACTTCTCCCTCTCACCTCGTGGAGCGCGGCGGCCTGGGGGGCTCTGTCCCTCGCCGCGCTTTCCCTGGCCCTCGCTCTTCGCGGGGGGCTCGGCGGGCTCGAAGGCGGCGGCGTCGTCGGCAGCGGCGTCGGGCGAACCGACGGCCGGTCCTTTCCCCGCCTTCCGCTCGGCGCCGTCCTCTGCTTCTCTTCCATGGCAGGCTTGAGCGTCTTCTTCAAGGGCGACGAGCTCTTTCCCCATACGGGGCTTTTCTTCGCCTGCGGCCTCGGCGCGGCGAGCTTGGCCGACGCCTTCCTGCCGGCGATCCTGGGACGGTCTTTCAGGCGTATCCGGCGCCTCTCCCTCCTCCTCGGCGCGTCCTACACCCTCGCGGCGTTGTTGCACGCGGCCCTCTTCCCCCGCCTCGCCTACCTCTACTTCGGGGTCGGCGGCCTCATGACGGTCTCCATCATCGATATCGCGAGCGGCATTTTCCTCTCGGCGCGGCAGGCCCGCGGCGCGAAGCCTCCGCGCGGCCCCCACCTTGCGGCCGCCTTGGTCTTCGCCTCCGCCTTCAGCTTGAGCGCCCGGCCGGCGATGGCTCAGGCGACAACCCAAGGGGCGGAGTCCCGGCCTCCGTCCCGCGGGTCGGGATCCGTTGAGGCGAGGACCGAGGAGGAAACCTTCGCCGCCCTTTTCGGGGAGGAAACGCCGTCCGAGTCGCCGGAGGAGGAACTCCGCGTCGCGGCCGTACGGGTGGAAACGCCCGATTGCTTCACCGAGGCGTACGTCCTCTCCTTCGCCCGCGAGCTTGAAGCGGGGCAGCGCCTCTCGCGGGGCGAGCTGGAAACGGCGATGCGGAGGATAGAGGAGCGCATGGCCTTTTCCGGGCGTTTTTACGGGGCCGGACTTTCGTACCGGAGCGTGGTCGAAGACGCTGACGCGACGGCGGGCGGCGACGACGCAAGAGGCCGCGGCCGAGACGCGGGCTATGGTTTTGCGGCAAGCGGCCGAGGCGCGGCGGACGTCGTCGTGACGATCTCGGTGACCGACGGGTTCTGGTGGGACTTCAACTTCGAACCCTACGACGTATGGATCGGCTACCGCAATCTCTTCCGCTCCGGCAAGGAACTGCAGGCGATCGCCGGCCTCAACACTCAGGCCCTCTGCTATCGCGATCCCGCCGTCGGGAACGGTTCGATGTATTACGCGGCGGAGGCCGGCCACCGCGTCCAGGAGGACGCGAACGCGGAAGGCGCCGATTACCTCTACGAGAGCCTCGCGCTTTCCGGCGAAGCGGGACTCGCCTTCGGCGACGACGTCCGGCTGGGCCTCGGCGCCGGATACGCGCTCTATCGGGCCGCGGGCAGGTACTTCCTCTATCCCGACTACGAGGCGCCCGATCGAGCGGAACTCGAGCTCTTGGGTATGGGCGGAGAACTAGACCGGTACGAGGGCGTCGCTACTCTCTCGCTCCGATCCTCGCTCGGCGCCTATTCCTATCAGAGGAGAGGCGGTCTTAAAGGGCGGGTCGAAGGGGACCTCTCCGCCCTCGCGCCGCGGGCGAATGCAGCCGAGGCCGCCCTGAAGGCTACCGTCTCGGGGGACCTGCGCCGGGACTTCACGCTCTGGGGCGGAGCCTCCGGAAGCGGCGCTGATAGGCTCATCCGACTCACGCTCCACGAACGCGCGGAGTACATCCCCCGGCGCCTGGACGGCGGCGCGATCGCCGAGCCCCTCTGGGCCGACATCGACGAGGGCCGCTACCTTTCGCTCCTCATCTCCGGCGAGCTGGCCTCGCTCACCCGCCTTACCCTCGGCCTGGACGCGCTCGGCGCGGTCTGCCTCGGCTTTACCCGGCTGAGCCTCATCCCCGAGCTCTACTACGAGTTCACCGTAGTCCGCTCGCACGCCTACGACGAAGAG
This sequence comes from Spirochaetota bacterium, assembly GCA_023398155.1. Lineage (GTDB taxonomy): Bacteria > Spirochaetota > Spirochaetia > Treponematales > Breznakiellaceae > JAEXTK01. The sequence goes on along the minus strand of JAEWSV010000013.1, from coordinate 4,520 downwards.
CCGGTCTGGGACCATAACGTCGGCTTCCTCCTCAAGGGCGCCTTCAGCGCCCCGGTGAACCGCGTCTTCAGCCTGGGTCTGGCCTGCGGCTTGCCGAGCGAGGGAGCCGGCGCGGATGAGCGGGAGCCGCGGTTCGCCTTGTTCTTGGAAATCGAATGAGAGAACTCCCCGCGGGGAGAATCGTATACGGAGGTATGTGATGAAAAGATCGATTTTTGTGTCGCTCGCCCTGTTCCTGGCCGCCTGCGCGACGCTCGCAGCGAAGGGCGAGGCCAAGGGGGCCCCGGCCGACGAGCTGGAGAAGCTCGCCGCGATAGAGGCCAAGCTCCCGGCGGAGATCAAGCCGGATAAGAGTATGGGCGAGCCTGAACGGGCGCGGCGCGCGGCGCTCTTCCTGGAGGCGGGCAACCTCTGCCACGACCTCCAGAACGCCTATGCCGAGCCGCTCGGGAAAAAGGGCGTGCGCTACCTCAAGGCCTCCTTGGCCTATCGCGAGTCGCCCCTTACCCGCGCCTACCTTGGCTCCCTCCATATGATCCAGGCGCGGGACGCGTCCTCGGTGATCACCAAGGTCCGCGAGGTGGACGACGGGCTCAAAGAAGCCGACGCCGCGGTGGCGGCCGCCCCCGCGGATATTACGGTGCGGGCCATCCGCGTGGAGTGCTCCATCGAACTGCCCCCCATGTTCAAGCGGCTGGATACGGTGACCTCCGACCTGCAGACGCTCCTGGACCGCTACGCGGCGGATCCGGCCGCTTTCGCCTCCGCGTTCCCGCCGGCCCGGCTCTTAGAGCTCAAGGCCCAGGAGCTTGAGCTCCGCGGCAAGGCGCCCCTGGCCCAGAAGTACCGGGAGAAGGCCGCCGCGCTCAGCGCTGACAGCGGAACGAAAAAGGAGGGATCGATATGAACCGCGTAGCGATCGTAATGTGCGCGGCCATGGCCGCCCTCGCCCTGTCCTCCTGCGGCGGTCCGACCGCCGCTCAACGGAAGGCAGAGAAGGAGCGGCGGGCCGAGGCGATGACCCGGCTCGCGGGCTGGGAGTCCAAGCTCGCCGCTATTGACGGCGCCGCCGCTAACGACGCGGCCGCAGCGAGCGGCGCGGATGGTGCCGCCGAGGCCGAGGCGCTGCGCGCCATGCTCGCCATCCAGGCGATGGAGTTGGACGAGAACGAGGCGGCCATCGAGTTGTTCGGGAAACACGAGGACCTCCTCTCCGGCGACGTCATGGCGCGGATCTACCTGGCCGTCGCCCAGTCCAAGATGGCCGGGGAGGCCAAGAAGATCGAGGACCAGCTGAGCTGGCTGCGTAAGGGCATGTCATCCTTCGAGACGCTCCGCGAAGAGTTCCCGGAGGACGAGGCCGTCTTCATCTACCAAGCCTCCACCTACGCCTCCTTCCCCGCGGTGGTCGGCGCTAAAGAAGAGGTCCTGGACATTCTCGCCGACACCCTTGACCGCTACCGGTCAGGCGCGTGGTCCTTGAATCCGGGAATAGCGGATCAGCTCGCCTGGGTCTTCGTAACCCTGCGGGGTATCTATCCCGACAAGGAGAGCCAAGCGGAGATCGACGAAGCGGAATCGTCCTTCAGCGCCGACCTTCCCATCTACGATGACGCGCGGCTGCGGAAGGCGGCGGAGGCCGACCGTGGGTGAGAGCATCCTGCGCCTCAGCGGCGTGAGCCGCGAGTACCGGCTCGGCGAGACGGCGGCCATGGCCCTGGACTCGGTCTCGGTGGACTTCAGCCGCGGAGAGTTCGCGGCGGTGGTCGGGCCCTCGGGTTCGGGCAAGTCCACGCTCCTGCAGCTCGGCGCCGGCTTCGACCGGCCGAGCTCGGGCGAGATCTGGTTCATGGGAAACGACCTCGGTTCTCTTCCCGACGCGGACCTGGCCCGCGTCCGCAACCGGGACATCGGCTTCATCTTCCAGAGCTTCAACCTGCTCCCCGTGCTGAGCGCGCTGGAGAACGTCGTCTACCCGGCCTTGATCTACGAGCGGATGCCGGAGGCGAAGCGGGCCGCGCGGGAGCGGGCCGAGGAGCTGCTCTCCCGCGTGGGGCTCGCGGACCAACTACGCAAGAAGCCCCACCAGCTTTCGGGCGGCCAGCGGCAGCGGGTGGCGGTTGCCCGCGCCCTCATGAACCGGCCCGCGGTGGTCTTCGCCGACGAGCCGACGGCCAACCTGGACCACGCGACCGGCGCCGGCATCCTGGACGCGCTGGAGGAACTCCAGGCGGCCGAGGGGACCACCCTCATCCTGGCGACCCACGACGGAGAAGTGATGAAGCGGGCCGGCCGCGTCATCCGGCTCGTAGACGGCAAGCTCGAGGCCGATCGATGAGCCCATCGATCGCCATCGCTTCCCGCAACCTCCTGCGATCGCCCAAGCGGAGCCTCTCGCTCACGGCGCTCCTCTGCGCCGCCTTCCTGACGGTCACCCTCATCCGCGCGGGCTACGCCGACATGTTCGACCAGGTGAGGAAATCCCGGTACGAGTCGAACGGGCACTTTTCCTTCAGCCCCAAGGCGGGGACAGAGCTTAGCTGGGAAACGTACCTCGCCATCAAAGAACGGGCCGCTTCCGTCGGAAAGTTCACCCGCCTTTCGGCGAGCATGGAAGTGGACGGCCTCGTGGGGACAGAGCTGCGGTCGGCGCCGGTGAGCGGGGAAGCGGTGGAGGGCGCCTTCGACGACTGGGAGACGGACGGCGCGGTGAAGGCCGAGCTCGGCGCGGCCCTCGCCGAGAGCCTGGAGCTCAAGGCGGGCGACGAGTTCTCCGCCTTCGTCGGCGGGGTCGGCCTCACGCTCAACCTGGAAAACATCGTGGAGACGGAGGTGACGACGCGGGACCGCTTCTACGTCCGCCTCCCCCTGGAAGCCTTCGCCGCGGCCGGGAAGGTTAGCCGGGTCAACCGGGTCCGCGTCTGGACCTCCGGAGCCGGCGACCGGTCGGCCCTGATCCGGGAGGCCCAGGCTTGGCCCGGCCTCGCCGATTGCGATTGGCAGGCCGCGGAGCTGGGGAACACGGAGATCAATTCGATCATCCGGGTGTACGAGGACAACTTCCGCGTCATCTTCGTGGTCGTCGGCTTCGTGATCCTCCTGGCCCTCGCCAATGTCATGCTCCTCTCCACCTGGGAGCGCGGCGTCGAGCTGGGGACGATGCTTTCCCTGGGGACGCCGAGCGCGCACCTCGTGCGCGTCCTCGTGCTGGAGTCGGTTTTCCTCGCTCTGGCGGCCTGCGTCGCGGGGAGCGTCCTTTCGCTCGCCGCCTGCGCCGTCGTCAACCTTGCGGGAGGCGTCACCTTTCCGCCGCCGCCCACGATCAGCTCTCCGCTCCACTTGACGCTCAAGAGCGAGCCCGCCGCCTATTTCCTGGCGGCCGGCCTGTCCCTCTCCTGCGCGGCGGCCGCCGGCCTCATCGCCTCGGCGGGCCTCAGGAAGACGGCGCTCATAGACCTTCTTTTCGAAAGGAATTGAGGAGTAATCATGCGAATTCGATCGGCGCGCGGCTTCCGCCTCGCCATTATTTTCTGTTCGCTGGCGATGAGCCTTGCCTGGGCCGAAGCGCCGGACGGGGACGCCATCCTGGCCAAGGCCGACGGCTACAGGTGCTTCGCCGAAGGCGGTTTCTCTTTCGATTTCTGGACCGAGGACGCGGCGGGCGAGGTGAGCTTGATGCGCGTCGCCGTACGGATGGACGGCGATGAGTCGGCCCTGGTGCGCTACCTGGAGCCGGTGGGCCAACGAGGCCGCGCGGTCCTCGTGCGCGGCAACACCTTCTGGCTATTCGAGCCGGGCATGAAGAGCGCCCTCCGCATCTCGCCGCGACAGATCCTCTTCGGCCAGGCCTCCGCGGGCGACGTCTCCCGCATCAACTACCGCACCATGTACCGGGTCGAGAAGGTGGCGGAGGAGGGCGGGAAAGCCGTTCTTACGCTCGCGGCCATAGCCGGCGCGGGCGCCACCTACGACGCGGTGGACCTCGTGACGGACGCGGACTGGCGCCCCCTTGAAGCCCGCTGCCGCGGGAAGAGCGGCACCCTCATGAAGACGATCAGGTACGAGAAATACGAGTCGATAGGCGGCAAGACCCTGCTCACCGAGTTCTCCCTCACCGACGAGATCCACAAGGAAAAGCAGCGGGTGAAGCTTTCGCGCTACAGCGCCGACCTGCCGCCGGTCTCCGCCTTCACCGTCCAGGCCCTGAGGCGCGCGCCATGAGGGCTTCGTATAAGAAGATTTCGCGCAAAGGCGCAAAGGACGCAGAGGGTGGAGGAATGCGACGCGTCTTGAACTTCGCGCCCCTCTTCCTTCGCGATCCCTGCGCCTTTACGCGAAACAAAAGTATTGATTCAGTCTCCCTCTTCTTCTGCGTGCTTTTCACCTTTGCGGTCGCTTCGGCGCCCTCCGCGGCGGCCGAAGAGGCGGCGGGCGGTTCGGCGGCGCAAGGGGCGGCGGGCGGCTCGCCGGCGCCGAAGACGGCGGCCATCAGGCAGGCGATCAGCGCGGAGGTAGAGCAG
>JAEWSV010000595.1 GCA_023398155.1 Spirochaetota bacterium | reverse complement strand
TCACGGGCCTCTCCCTCGGTTCGGACGCGCCGCGCGTGTTCCGCGCCCTCGTGGAGGGCACCGCGTTCGGAGCGCGCGCCATCGTGGAACGCTTCCGCGAGGAAGGAGTGGCGATAGACGGCATCATCGGCATCGGCGGCGTGGCGCGGAAATCGAGCTTCGTCATGCAGATCGTCGCCGACGTGCTCAACACGCCGATCGCGGTGGTCGCGAGCGACCAGTCGGTGGCCCTGGGCGCTTCCATGTTCGCGGCGGTGGTCGCCGGTATCTACCCGAGCGTCGAGGCGGCCCAGAAGGCTATGGGCGCCCCCATTGAGAAGACCTACAAGCCGAACAAGAAGCGCGCGGCGGTCTACGACGGCATCTACGCCAAGTACCGCGACCTCGGCGCGTTTGTGGAAGGCCAAACTAAGTAAGGATCGGGGGAAATGCCCCCAAAGGAGAGATTCATGATCGATCTTAAGAAATTCGAGTTCTGGTTCGTCGTCGGCAGCCAGGACCTCTACGGAGACGAAACCCTCAAGCAGGTGGCCGAGCACGCCAAGATCATGGCCGCGGGCTTCGCCAAGGAAGCGAGCTTCCCCGCCACCTTCGTCCTCAAACCCACCGTCCTCACCCCCGCGGGCATCCGCAAGGTCTTCGAGGAAGCCAACTCCAATCCGGCCTGCGCCGGCATCATCACCTGGATGCACACTTTCTCGCCGTCCAAGATGTGGATCGGCGGACTTTCGATCAACAAGAAGCCGCTGCTCCACCTCCACACCCAGTACAACCGCGACATCCCCTGGGCCTCCATCGACATGGACTTCATGAACCTGAACCAGTCTGCCCATGGCGACCGGGAGCACGGCTTCATCCATGCCCGCATGCGGTTGCCGCGCAAGGTCGTGGTCGGCCACTGGGAAGATCCGGAAGTCCGCCGCCGCATGGCCGTGTGGATGCGCGCCGCCTGCGCCCTGGCCGACGGAAAAGAGTCCGTCTGCGTGCGCTTCGGCGACAACATGCGCGAGGTCGCCGTCACCGAGGGCGACAAGGTGGAAGCCCAGATCAAGTTCGGCTGGCAGGTGAACGGCTGGGGCGTCATGGACCTCGTGGACGTGATCTCCAAGGTCAAGGACGCCGACGTCGATGCCATGATGAAGGAGTACGAGGCGGCTTATGACTTCGCCCCCGCGGCCAAGTCCGGCGCCGGCCTCCAGGCGGTGCGAGAGCAGGCCAAGATCGAGTGCGGCCTCGCCGCCTTCCTGAAAAGGGAGAATGCCGGCGCCTTCACCACGACCTTCCAGGACCTCCACGGCCTGCCCCAGCTTCCCGGCCTCGCCGCCCAGCACCTCATGGCCCAGGGTTACGGTTTCGGCGCCGAAGGCGACTGGAAGACTTCCATGCTCGTGCGCGCCATGAAGGTCATGGCTTCGGGCCTCAAAGGCGGCACCGCCTTCATGGAGGACTACACCTACCACTTCGAGCCGGGCAAGGAGACCATCCTCGGCGCGCACATGCTCGAGATCTGCCCCTCCATCGCGGCCACCAAGCCCCGCATCGAGGTGCACCCCCTCGGTATCGGCGGCAAGGCCGATCCGGCCCGCATCGTCTTTGACGCGGCCCAGGGTAGGGCGGTCTGCGCCACGGTCATAGACCTGGGCGATCGCTTCCGTCTTCTCGTCAACGAGGTGGAGTCGGTGAAGATCGAGAAGCCCATGCCCAAGCTCCCCGTGGCGAGCGTGCTCTGGAAGCCCCTCCCCAACATGCGGGACGCGGCCGAGTCCTGGATCATCTGCGGCGGCGCCCACCACTCGGGCTTCTCCCACGTCGTGGACGTCGAGTACCTCCGCGATTACGCCGAGATGGTCGGCATCGAGTTCGTGCGCATCGGCGAGGGCACCACCCCCGACCGCCTCCGCGACGAGCTCCGCTGGGCCGAAGCCTACTGGTCCGGCCGGTAGAACAGCTACCGCCGCCGCGTACGCGGGCGGCGCACGGCCCGGGTTCGGAGGCGCTGCCTCCGGCCCGGGCCGTATTCATGGAAGGAGCGCGCAGTGTCCAGCTATCCGTACAAGTCTTTGCGGGATGAGGCTTGGGAAGCCAACATGGAAATCCCCCGTCGGGGATTGGCCATCTACACCTGGGGCAACGTCTCCGCCTTCGATCCGGTCAAGGGGGTCTTCGCCATCAAGCCCTCAGGCGTCTCCTACGACGCGCTCAAGCCGGAGAATCTCGTGATCGTGGATCTGGACGGGGCCGTCGTTGACGGGAAGCTCAACCCCTCGTCCGACACGAAAACCCACCGGGTCCTCTACGCCTCATTCAAGGGTATCTGCGGTATCACGCACACCCATTCGACCTACGCGGTCGCCTGGGCCCAAGCTCGTAAATCGGTACCCGTCTTCGGCACCACCCACGCCGACCACGGGGCCGAGACCATACCCTGCACGGCGATCATGAGCCCGGAAGCCGTCAAGAAAGATTATGAGCTGGAAACGGGCAACCTCATCGTGGACACGTTCAAGGACGCGGGCATCGATCCCCTCCATATGCCCATGGTCCTGGTGGCGGGCCACGGACCCTTCACGTGGGGCGAGAGCGCGGCTAAGTCCGTGTACCACGCCGCGGTGCTGGAAGAAGTCTGTAAGATGGCTCAGATCACCCTCAGCCTGGATCCCCATGCCGCGCCGCTTCCCGAACACATCGTGCGTAAGCACTGGGAGCGCAAACACGGAGCCGGCGCGTACTACGGGCAAGGCAAGTAAGGGGGCGCTCTTTCCTTCTGCCGACTCCATCGTTAACCCTTCTCAGGCA
>JAEWSV010000574.1 GCA_023398155.1 Spirochaetota bacterium | reverse complement strand
CATAGGACCGGAGCCCCCCTTTGTCAAAACAGGCCGATGGAAGGCGGAGGCAGGTAAGGGAAGACGAGGGTAAACAGCGTTCCCTGCTCGTTTTCCCAAGAAGCCTCGCCTCCGAGTTGCGAAGCGAGGGCACGGATGAGCTGTATTCCGAGGGTCTTGGAACCTTCGATATCGACATCATCGGGGAGCCCGTTTCCGGAATCGCGGACCGTCAAACGGAGCCGATTGTCATCCAGCCGATCGAAGGTTACGGAGATCGTTCCGCCGTCGCGGCCGAGCCCATGCTTGATCGAATTGGACACGAGTTCGTTCACGATGAGAGCCACGGGCGTAGCCTGATCGATCCCGAGGGATAGGGATCCGCATTCCACTTCGGAAACGACGCGCCCCTCGGCGACGCTGAAGACGCGAAGAAGATACGCGACGAGCGAGGTGAGGAAGGAAGCCATATCGATGGCCTGGAGGTTATCCGAGCGATACAACTGCTCATGCACCATGGCTATGGACTGAATTTGCGTCTGGCAATCCTGGAATACGAGCTGGGACTCTTCGTCGGCCAAAACGGCGCCTTGGAGGCTGATGAGACTGGAAATGACCTGGAGGTTATTCTTGACGCGATGGTGGATTTCCTTGAGCAGGACGTCCTTTACCCGCAGATCTTCCTTAAGCCTGATCTCCTCGCGCTTGCGCAGCGTCACGTCCCGGATGATGCCGACGGTCCCGATGCCGCTCCCTTCGTACTCAGGCAGCATGTAGCCGACGCACGAAATCTCGCCGAAGGTTTCGCCGAAAGCGCTCACGTTGCCGGTAGCTTCGGTAGCGACCGGCTGCGGCCTGGTGCGGAGGCGAACGATGAGGTCGCGGGTCATGCGATGCCCGGACCTCCGTTCATCGAATAGTTTCGGTGCGCCGGCGTCTCCCGTCTCGCGGCCCCGCAATTCAGGCAAGACGATGTTCCGGCTCACCTTCGTCACGTCCTCGGCATCGATGATGACCGAAAAATGCTTGCCGATGAGTTCCGCCGCCGTATAGCCGAGGCAGGAAACGGAATCGTTCATATAAGAGAAACGCCCCTGGCCGTCCAGGATGTAAACGATATCGGGAAGCACGCTCACGAGTTCCATGTAGCGGCGCTCGCTGATCTGGAAATGCGCGTTCTGTCGATCGCGGCTCTCGCTGATGTTGAGAACCTTACGGATCATGGTCGGCAAGGAGCCGAGGTGGCGATAGGAACTATCGCGCATAACGAAGGAACAGGCTTCGTCGCGGATCAGGCCGTCCAGCCGCGTCTCTTCCCCGTAGTATGCGAGGATTATGAACGGACGCGGCCAGAGCATGAGCCAATCGGCGAAGGCGCCGTTCGCGAAAGAGAGGTCGGTGACGATGAGTTCTACCTTTTCCTCGGCGAGGATGCGATCCGCATCCTGCAACGAAGCCGGTACGCGAACGGTATAATCCAACCCCTTGAGGGCCACGAGATCAAGGAATCGGAGCCGTTCCTCTTCTACCGTCGTGGCGAACAATATCGTCACTGCGCCATCACTCCTCGTCGGTCTTTTGAGTATATACGCGCATACGTCAAAAAGCTATCGTAGACGATATGCATGAACACCTGGAATGGAGTGAGATCGAACGAAAGGAAGTCTATCGCTGCAGGGTATTTTCCGTCCGGGACACGCGCAGCCGGGGCCCCGACGGCGTCGATCGCACGTTCACGGTCATGGACGCCCCTGACTGGGCGATCGTGCTGCCGGTGATCCGGAATGAAGACGGCGACCATTTCTTGATGGTCCGTCAATGGCGACACGGCTCGGACTCCCTCAGCTTAGAATTTCCCGGCGGCGTGATCGAAGCCGGAGAAGATGGGGCGGCGGCGGCCGGCCGCGAGCTCAAAGAGGAGACCGGCTGGCAGGCTGCGGGCATCCGCCGCCTCGGCTCGTTCAATCCCAACCCGGCCATCATGTCCAACGCGGTCCATATCTTCTTGGCGGAGGGGCTTCACCGCGCGGGAAAACAAAAGCTCGATGCCGACGAATACGTCGACACCGAGCTCATCAAAGTCAGCGACGTGATCGCGGGGATGGGGCGGCCGCCGTACGTGCACGCCCTCATGGCCTCCGCGCTTACGCTTTACTTGCGCTTGGGAAGGGGCGCGTAAGCGCGATCCTTCACCCACATACCTTCACGGACTTCACCCCTGATGCTCGGGATATCCAGCACCGTGCCCGGGTGGAGCAAATCGGGATTGTCCGGCCGCCGGAGCTTCGATTTGTTCGCCTCATAGAGCCTCCGCCATTGGGTGGCGTCGCCGTAGACGAACGGATAGGCGGCGATGTTCCAGAAGCAATCCCTGAATTCCTTCCAGGTCCTGACCGTGTACCGCGCCGGCAATACGGCGAACTCGCTCACGTCGGCGAGCAGGGCCAACACTCGTTTGGAGGCCTCGATCGACTGGTCGTATGCTTCCATCGAATACGAGTTAACCGCGTCCTGGTAGGCCGAAGAAGCGTCGGAGAAGGCCTGGGCATAACGCCGTTCCGCATCGATGGATGCCGCCCAATCGAGTCGCTCCCGGGCGGAAGCGATGCCGTCTCCGGCAGCCTTGCGCTTGAGCATCATCGCCACGTACTCGTCGGACCGGAGAGCGGCCCGGGCTGCTTCGGCGGCGTAGTTGGTCGAAGCGTCGTAATCCCCGTACTCGAAGGCTTCCAGGGCCAGCGCTTTTAACCGGAGGCTCTCCTTGAAGTATTGGTTATTGCGGAGGCCGGTCAGTTCGGCCTCGGTCATGACGGCAGGCGCTGCATCGGAGGCGGGCCCCGCGGCCTGAGCCAGGGCGACGATTGCCTCAAAGGTCAGAGACTCGAACGGGGAGCCGGGGTCGAGCATCCACAGAGCGGCGAGCGCGGCATTACCGAGCGGGTCGCTGGACTGCGCGTCCAGCCTCGCCAGGGAAGAATCAGTCTCATCGGCCAGGACCCCTTCCATGACCGGCTCAGGCAAGGCTACCGGATTCGCGAAGGCGGAGAACATCGAGGCAGTCAGGAGGAGCGCGCCGAGCGCAGCGGTCCGAATGGTGCGGATCATCGGTTGCCTCCTTCGAGCACGGCATCGGCCGCCAGGGCGTTGCGCTCGCTTTCCGAAACGCGACGCGCCGCCTCCGCGATCGCCGCTTCCGCGGCGCTCCGTTTATCGGCCGCGGTCGTGCGCACCACCGCGAAGAGTCCCGCGGACTCGGCATAGAGATCCGCCGCGTCTTCGTACTGTTCCGCTTGGAAGGCGGCGTCGGCCTCAGCGAACGCCGCCGAGGCTTGGTCGAACCCCGCCTTCACCGCGACGTTGGCCTTGAGGGCTAGGGCGGCCTTCCGTTCGGCGGAGGCTCCAGCCCCCTTTCCGGACGCGTAGAGTTCGCGTCCCTTCTTGAGGGCGAGATTGTAGCGCAGCAGGGCTTCTTCCCCGGCGTCGCGCGAAGCGGCTTGATTGCCCGCGTCGTACGCGGAAAGCGCTTCGCCGAGCTTCCGACCGGCGATCGAATAGTTACCGGGATCGGAGCCGGCGAAATCGCGTCGGTCGATTTCGGACTTGACCACGTAGGCTTTGGCTCCGGGAGCCAGCGCCAGATACCTGTCTCGCGCTTCCATTGCCGCGGCGGCGGCCGGGTAATAGTCGGCCGCGTCGAACGAGGCTTGGGCCTTTCGAGCGACAGTATCGGCGACCGCGAGCCGCTCGGGAGAGGCCTCTTCTATACCGGCGGCGATCGCGGCGGCGCGGGCCGCGACGACTTCCGATCGTCGAGCCTCCGCGTACAGCGGCAGAGCGCGCCCGGCGAGGGCGTCGTACCCGTCGGCGACGGCAGCGTACGACGCGGTCGCGTCTCGGTAGGCTTCGGCGGTTTCTTCAGGCTGCTTCTCGCGGGCAGAGCGGTAGGCGGCTTCGGAGGTCTTCCAATCGTCGGGGAAATACGCGGGAGCTTCTACGTCGAAAGCCTGTTTACGGGATTTCTCGGCGCGGGCCTTGGCGGCCGCTAACGCGTCGACGGCGTTCGCATCGGGCTTTTCAACGATGGGAGGCGCGGGCTCGACCGCCGCGGGAGGAGGCGCTTCCGGAGCCGGAGCTGGTGCGGGTTCCAGCGTAGGAGGAGGAGCCGCTGGGGGGGGAGCCTTCGGAGCCCCTGCGCAGGAAGCGGCAAACAGGAGGATCGACGCCGCAAAGACCGCAGTCGTCGCCAAACTAACTTTCATGTGTAGCTCCTGTAAGGAAGATTTACCTAATCGGCCGGCAGGAGCGCCGGGCCTCATTCCAAAGTGTACCCCCCTTTTCCACTCGGGACAAGGTTTATGTTTGTATTCTCAAAAATATCCATCAAATCTAATCAGGCCTCTTCCCCTGCCTTTCGGCGATTCGATCTTGCTTGCCGCCTTCCGTTCCGCGTCGTAGAATCACCTTGGGGGGAGACCGTATGGCAGATATCACCTTCGAAATAACGAAGAGCCTCGGCGTCGTTTCGGAAGAGAAAGGCGGCTGGAGGAAAGAACTGAATCTCGTCGCGTGGAACGGGAGGGCGCCGAAATTCGATATCCGGGATTGGTCGCCGGATCATGAAAAGATGGGAAAGGGCCTGACGCTCACCCGCGAGGAGACGATCAGGCTCAAGGAGCTCTTGGTGGCCGCGCTGTCCGAGCCGGAAGCCTGAACGCGCCGCAGCCTGGCCTCATGTCCGTAAAGAAGCGATCGCTTCTTGGGTCATCCGGTCGCATCGTTCATTGTATTCATGTCCCGCGTGGCCCTTGACCCACCGCCAGTCGATAGGCCTGGCTGAGGCGAGCGCGTCCAGTTTTTCCCAAAGATCACGATTCTTCACCGGCTCTTTGGAAGAAGTCCGCCAGCCGTTGCGCTTCCACGAGGCGACCCAAGCGCTGATTCCCTTTTGTACGTACTGGGAATCCGTATAGACCGTAATCCGCGAAGAGGACAGGGCAGGATCGCTCGCGACCTTTTCCAATGCGGCGACCGCGGCCGATAACTCCATGCGGTTGTTCGTCGTCGCGGCCTCCGCCCCCCAGAGCTCGGCCAGGATAGGGCCTTGCGCGCTCCCGCTCCCATCCACGAGGACATAGGCCCAACCGCCCGGACCGGGGTTGCCCGAGCAGCCGCCGTCGGTGAATACCAGGACATGATCGATTTTCATGCCACGCTTATACCCCGCCGCGGCCCGCTCAGGGAAGGGAGCGCTCACGGGCAGTACGCGGTTGGGCGGCATTCACTCATGGGCGCAGGAACATGGTCGTCAAAAGGGGAACGTAGGTGAT
>JAEWSV010000433.1 GCA_023398155.1 Spirochaetota bacterium | reverse complement strand
AACCGCGGGCTCCCGAATCCAGACCGTCATCTCCCCCGGTTCACGATTGCACCAGAGGGCGTACGGGACCGCGACGAGGGGAACTTTTTCGTACCGGGCCGGCGTCGTCGCGTACAGATCATCCGCGATCCAGTCCGCGGCGGACCTGCGCAGCGCCGCTCCGCGCACGACCGCGGTACCGCCCAGCACGTCCGCGGCCCATTCGGCGCGGAACTCCGTACCCTGCGGAACCGAAAGGTTGTGCAGGTCCGTGCCGTTGTCGGTCTCCTCCACGCAATACACCAGGGGGCCTCGGGCGATGGCGACCTTGCCCGCGTCGGCGGCGACCGCGGGATGGGCGCGGAGGAGGCGGACCGGCATGTCGAGCCGGAGTTCCACGACCGACTCCCCCGCCCAGGTCCGATCCAGGCAAAGGTAACCGTCCGCGCCGAGCCGCCCCTCCGCCGCGGTCCCGTCCACCGCGCAGGCGAAGGAGGAACACCAAGCGGGTACGCGGAGATGCAGGCGGAACGCGGCGGGATCGGAAGCGCGGACGGTTACCTTCACCGCCCCTTCATAGGGGTAGGCGGTTTCCTGAGCCAGGGTCACCTCCGCGCCGCCGACGCGGAAACGCGCATCGCCGCCGACGTAGAGGTGGACGAAGAGATCGTCGCCCCGGACCCCGTAGACGTACCGGTCGAGCGAAGCGATGAGGCGCGCGATGTTGGGCGGGCAGCAGGCGCAGGGATACCAGGCCTGGCGTACCGGTTTCACGTGTTTGAGTGTCGGATTGGCGGCGCAGGAGCCGGGCCGGACTTCCAGGGGATTCACGTAGAAGTAACTCTTACCGTCCCGCGCTATCCCGGATAGGGCGCCGTTGTAGAGCTCGAGCTCCAGGACGTCGGCGTAGCGGCGGTGCGGCTCCAGGTCGAGCATCCGCCGGGCGAAGAAGGCCATGCCGACCGAGGCGCAGGTCTCCGTGTACATGGAATCGTTCGGAAGGTCCCAATCCCCGGCGAACGACTCCCCGAAGGCGGCGGCCCCGATGCCGCCCGTGACGTACATGCGCCGGCCCGTGACGCTCCGCCAGATCTTGCGGCAGGCTTCGGCGAGCCCCTCGTCTCCCGTAAGCCGGGCTAGGTCCGCGACGGCGGAGAAGAGGTAGACGACGCGGACCGCGTGCCCCACCGCGTCGCCCTGGTCCCGCACCCGCGCGTGGGCCTGGAGGTAGGCCCGGTCGAACTTGGCGAATTCCGGAAGGATATGCTTCCCGCCGCGCCGCTCGGCCTCGATATCGAACCAGTAGGGCTCCCTGCCCCGTTCGTCCACGAAGTAGCGCGCGAGGCGGAGGTAGCGCTCCTCCCCCGTGGCCTCGTACAGGCGGACCAGGGCGAGCTCGATCTCGGGGTGGCCGCAGTAGCCGCGGCGCTTGCCTTCCTCGATCCCGAAAGCCGCGTCGATGAGGTCGGCGAAGCGGCTGACGACGTCCAGGAGTTTCCGCTTACCCGTCGCCCGGTAGTACGCGACGCCGGCTTCTATGAAATGGCCCGCGCAGTAGAGCTCGTGCGCCTCGTGGAGGTTCGTCCATCGATCCGCAGGCGCTTTGATCGTAAAGTACGTGTTGAGGTAGCCGTCGGTTCCCTGGGCCGCGGCGACCAGGTCGATCGCCTTGTCAGCCAGGGCTTCGAGCTCCGCGTCGCGCTCCTCCGCCAGGCTGTACGCGACCGTCTCCAGCCACTTCGCCAGGTCCGAATCCTGGAAGACGAAGCCGTAGAAGTCGCCCTTCGCCTCCCCCGCCGCGATCTTGAAGTTCTCTATGACGTGGCTCGGCTCGGCACCGGCCACTTGGTCGTTCATGACGGCCCACTGGTAGGGAATGACCGCGGAGCGGACGAGGGCGCGGTACGGCGACCAAAAGGCGTCGCGGATGTTCGTTTCGATTCGTTCGATCATGACGATTCACCTAACCCTTGAGCCCGCCCATGGTGAGCCCTTCGATAAAATAGCGCTGCATGAAGAAGAAGAGCGCCGCCACGGGAAGGATGATGAGGACGGAGGCGGCCATGAGGACCTGCCATTGCCCGATCACCGAATAGCCCGAGATGAGGTACTTGAGGCCGAGGGACACGGTGTATTTCTTCTGGTCGTTGATGTACAGGAAGGGCCCCATGAAGTCGTTCCACGACGCCATGAAGGTGAAGATGGCCACCACCGCCAGGGCCGGCCTGGACATGGGGACGATGATGTCGCGGACGATCTGGAAGTAATTCGCCCCGTCCATGAAGGCCGCCTCGTCGTACTCCATCGGTATGGCCTTGAAGAATTGGTGGAGCATGAAGATGTAGAAGGCGTTCCCGAAGAAGGCCAGGACGGTGAGCGGCGCGTAGGTGTCGATGCCGCGGAGGAACTGCCATTCAACGAAGAGCGGGATCATCGTGACCGTCTGCGGGAGCATGAGGGTCGCGATGCAGAGGCCGAACATGACCGACCGCCCCGCGAACCGGATCCGGGCGAAGGCGTAGGCGATGATCGTGTTGCTGAGGAGGGCTCCGACCACGTTGACGAGGACGATGAAGAGCGTGTTGAGGATGTAGCGGGCGAAGGGCACGACCTTGAAGAGCTCGAAGTAATTACCCCACTGCATCTCCTTCGGGAAGAGGAGCGGAGGGAGGGTGAACATCTCCTTGGAGGTCATGAGCGAGCTGCGCACGAGCCACACGAAGGGGAAGGCGCAGAACAGGGAGAAGAAGGCGAGGCCGAGGTATGCGATGGAGGTGCCGAGGGTCTGCCTACCGTTGACTCGTTTCATTTGTCGTCTCCCTGGTAGAACACCCAGCGGCCGGAGGTCTTGAAGATCGCGACGGAGATGATGCCGGTGGCCAGGAATATGAACCAGGCCATTGCGTTCGCGTAGCCCATCTTGGAGAACATGAAGGCCTGCCGGTAGAGGTGGAGGACGTAGAAGAGCGACGCGTTCGCCGGTCCCCCGTTGGTCATGATGTACGGCTGGGTGAAGGTCTGGAGGCCGTTGATGAACCCGATCACGACGTTGTAGAGGATAGTCGGAGTCATGAGCGGAAGGATGATGTGGCGGAGACGATGCGCGGCGGAGCCGCCGTCAAGATCCACCGCCTCCAGGAGTTCCTTGGGGATGTCCTGCAAGCCTGCGAGGAACA
>JAEWSV010000396.1 GCA_023398155.1 Spirochaetota bacterium | reverse complement strand
CCGATATGGATGCGTAAACCGCGAAGAGAAACTACCGGCGAGTCGGCGCCTCCTCCCGTGAGCAATTCAAGCTCGATCGTCTCTCCTGGCTTCTTGAACTTGACAACACCGGAGATGGTGATCCCTTCCGAGTCTTCGGCCACGGCTTCGCTCTGGGCGGCCGTCGGCATCGGGGATAAAGCCATCATCGCCAAGAAACAGGGCAGTAAGCGCATCCGCACGTTGATTGTCTTCCTCATGATTGAAATCCCTTCCGGGCCTGCGCGACGCCCTTCCTCGCGGCGATGACGGTCGCCGCCGCGATGAAGGCCAGGACTAGTACGGGGCGAAGGGGTCCAATAGCATCGATATCGCCGATCTTCTCCGCCTGGAAGAGGACGTCCCAAAGTGCGCAGAGCCACCAGAGGGGGAACATGACCAGCCAATGTCCTGCGATGCGGTAGATCGTCATGAACGCGAGACCGACGATGAAGAGTTTGCCGAACTCGGGTTGGAAGCCCGCGTGGTGCAGGGAATAGGCGGTAGCGGCTATCAGGATCGCGGGAATGATGCCGAAAGCTCGCTCCAGCCGGCCACGGAGAAACGCAAAGAAGAAGACGATCTCGAATATATTGGCGGCCATTATATAGATAATGGCCGACCAGGGCGCCCGTACCCCGGCCGCCAAGGAAGCCGGGTCCTCCAGGTAAAAAACCGCCGCGCAGAAGGCGGTGAGGATGAGTCCGGCGACGAAGGGCGCGGGCCACTTGCGGAAACGAAGGCCGAACTCAAGGCGATCACCCCTATTCATGAGGAGAGCGGGCAGGATGAGCCCCACGATGCCGATTTGGAGAACATCGCGAAAGACGATCGAAGAAACCTTGCCGGGCGCTAGGGCCAGAGCGAAGCTGGAAACGACGGAAAGCGCAGCGAGACCCAGGGCGAGCGCCGTCTCCGGTTTGGGTACGAATCGAATAGAGAAAACGCCCTTCAGCGCCGCCATCGCGCGCGAAGAACCCGCCTTGCCGTGGCCGTATGTGTTGTTCATGCGTATACCTCCGCACGCGAATGTACAGCCCCGCGCAGGGGCCCTCTATGACGAGGATTGCTAACCATCGGGCAATTCTTGCTATCGGCGGCGCAGAGGCAGGACGAGATCGATCTCGCAACGCCGGGGAATGAGGGAGAGGATGCGGTCGTCGAGATGGATCATATACGCGGGACCATCGCCGGGAAGGAATCCGCTCCCGGGAAGCCAGTGGATGTAAAGGTCGTGGAAGCCCCGATCGATGTTGGCCGGAGGACCGGAGAAATGGTAGATGGCGTGAAGGCCCGCAGTGATGGAGTAGCCCGTGAAGGAAGGGGGGAGGAGTCCCGTTTTATCTACGGCATCTATGCCGATGAAGCAGCGAAGCCGCTTCTCCTCCGTGAGGTGCGGCGGGTCCAGGGGAACGGCGAAGAGGGGATAGGAAGGGAGTCCGGCCGAACGGGCGCCGCTCCACACGCGCTTGTAGGTGGAGAGGAGGCCGATATCGAATGCGCCTCTATGCTCGAGTCCCCTGCACGAGATGGCGTTCGTCTCCACTACCTGGATTCCTTCAACGGCCTGTAGGGAAAAGGGCGGGCAAGGCTTGGGCGGGCGGAATCGAGGGGACGCGGGCTTCGGCGAACGGCGAAAAGCTTCGGGTGAGACCCCGTAATATTTCCTGAAGGCGCGGTAGAAGGAAGCGGGATCGGGGTACCCAAGGTCGGAAGCGAGGGTCGAGATGCGACGAGTCGGTTCGATGATGAGCCTGGCCGCTCCACGTTCTAGTCTGAGGCGGCGGACGTAGCTTACAGGGGATTCCCCCTGGATTGAGGCGAAGATTCGCGCGAAATGGAATGGGGAGAAAGCGGCCTCGTTTGCCAGAACAGCCAAGGAAAGTTCCGATCCTAGATGGCTATCGATGTAGGAGACCGCCGCCGCAATGCGTCTTTTGTAATCCTCGATGGTTCCGCTTTCGCTCATGACGTTTGAATCATATCACGATGAGCCTCATTGGTTGTTGCTGAAGGCGTATTTGCCGCAGGAGCCGCGATCGCATAGTTCTGCCTACGGTATTCGCTCGGTGTCATACCTTCGATCTCCTTGAAGACGCGGGAGAAGTACGATTGTCTCGGGAAACCGAGGTTCTCGGCTATCTCCATGATTTCCAGGTCTGTGGACCGGAGAAAGATCTTGGCTTCTTCCATCTTCATCCTGCGAACGTAGGCCGTGAAGGGGAGCCCCATCTTTCGTGCGAAGTGGCTGGACAGGTGGGGCTCGCTCACGCCGAGACTTCGGGCGATTTCCTTGAGCGACACCACTCCCATGATGCCTACGTGGGCGGCGCGGAGGGCACGGGTCACGAGCACGTCGCGGGCGGAATCCCGGTAACGCCGTACGAGCTGGGCGAATTCGCGCACCATGCCGAGCTCTAGGTTGTTGAGGGCTTCCTCGTCCTGGGTCGCCTCCACGTGGCGGATGAAGGTGTCGCTCATGGTGAAGGCGAGTTCCGCGTCCACGCCGCCGTCGATCGCGGCTCGGGTGTAGATGGTGCAATCGGCGATGAGCGAGTTCTTGAGCGAGCGGAGCCGGTCCCCGGCGAGCTTGGCCCGTTCGTTCGCGTTAATCTCGCGAAGCGCCGACTTGGCCGATTCGAAGTCGCCGGCGACTATGAAGTCACGGAGCCGGTTCTCCAAGACGTAGGGCGGGTGTACGAAGCGGCTTGCGCGGTTTCCGATCCGTTCCTTGGAGAAAGCCTTTTCTATCGCCGCATCGATCTCGTTCTCGTCCATAACTCTATTATAATCTTAAAAAAGTGCAAATAAACATAAAAATTTGAAAGCGGCGATTTTCATGCGGACTCAATACTGTGCCTGATCACCGATTTTAAGGAGGACCTAAGGATGAAGAAGTTATTCGCGCTTCTGGCAACGGTCGTGCTCGCCGGTAGTTTCGCCTTCGCGGCGGGACAGCAGCAGGCGGGCGGCGCGGCGCCCCCCCCCCCCACCGGG
>JAEWSV010000366.1 GCA_023398155.1 Spirochaetota bacterium | reverse complement strand
CATGCTGGCCGGCGTGGATTACCTCATCATGGGAGCCGGCATACCCCTGGAAATTCCCGGACTGCTCGACCGGTACGCCCGAGGAGAAGCGGGCGAGATCAGGATCCAGGTCGAGGGGGCCGCAAAGGACGAGCGCTTCGCCGTTCGCTTCGATCCGGCCCGCATCCTCCGCTCTCCGCCCGCAGCGCTCAAGCGGCCGGCCTTCCTCGCGATCGTTTCCTCCTACATCCTCGCCGCGACCATGATCACCCGCGCTTCGGGCAGGGTGGACGGCATCATCGTGGAAAACCACAGCGCGGGAGGCCACAACGCCCCGCCGCGGGGAATCCTCCAGCTGGACGAGACCGGCCAGCCGCTCTACGGCCCCAAGGACAGCGTCGATTACGCGCGCATGGTCGGCCTGAACGTCCCGTTCTGGCTCGGCGGCTCCTACGGCAGCGACCGTTCCTTGGAAGAGGCGAAGGCCGAGGGGGCGTCCGGCATCCAGGTCGGCACCCTCTTCGCGTTCTGCCGCGAGTCGGGCCTGCTCGCCGAGCTCAAGAAGCGCTTCCTTGAGGCGGTGAGCGCCGGGACCGCCCGCGTCTTCACCCATCCCCGCGCGTCCCCGACGGGGTATCCCTTCAAGATAGCGCTGCTCCCTGGCACGCTGGCGGAGGAAGCCTCCTTTACCGAGCGGACGCGGGTCTGCAACGTGGGCCTGCTCCGCGAGCCGTTCAAGACGATAGGCGGGGCCCTGTCCTACCGGTGCCCGGCGGAGAACGAGTACCAATACGCTCGCAAGGGCGGAGAGAGCGATCGAGCGGCCGAAGCGCGCTGCCTCTGCAATGCCCTCCTGGCGAATATCGGGCTCGGCATGAAGTACGCCGGCGGCTACCTGGAAAAGCCGCTCCTCACCGTGGGGGAGCGGCTGGAATCCTTACGGGGCTTCCTGAGGAAGGTCGGCACGGAATATTCCGTCCGCGACGTCATCGAATACTTGGAGGGCCGCGCCGCGCCTCATTCCACGTCGTAGAGCCACGTCGAGAGATAGCGCTCGCCGGTGTCGCAGACTATGGCCACGATGAGCTTGCCCGCGTTCTCAGGCCTTCGGGAAAGCTCGCGGGCGGTCCACACGATGGCACCGGTGGAGATACCGGAGAGGATTCCCTCGTTCCTGGCCAGTTCGCGCGCGGTCGCGCCGGCGTCCTCGCTCTTCACGCGGACGATCTCGTCCACGATCTCCGGATCGAAATTCTCCGGAACGAAGCCCGCGCCGATGCCCTGGATCTTGTGGGGGCCGCTTTGGCCTCCGGAGAGCACCGGAGAATCGGCGGGTTCCACGGCCACGATGCGCACGTCCTTCTTCTTGGCCTTGAGGCAACGGCCGACGCCCGTGACCGTCCCGCCGGTGCCGACGCCCGCCACGAAGATGTCCACCCGCCCGTCGGTATCCCGCCAGATCTCCTCGCCGGTGGTGACGCGGTGGATTTCCGGGTTGGACGGGTTGGAGAACTGCATGGGCATGAAGGCTCCGGGAGTCCGCGCGACTATTTCCTCCGCGGCCGCGATGGCCCCCTTCATGCCCTTGAGCCCCTCGGTCAGGACGAGCTCCGCCCCGAGGGCCTTGAGGAGGACCCTCCGCTCCACGCTCATGGTATCGGGCATGGTGAGGACGATGCGGTAACCCCGGGCCGCGGCGACGAAGGCGAGCGCGATGCCGGTGTTGCCGCTCGTGGGCTCCACGATGAGGCCTCCCGGCGCGAGCGCGCCGCTCCTCTCCGCGTCGTCGATCATGGCGACCCCGATGCGGTCCTTGACGCTCGCCATGGGATTGCGGCTCTCCAGCTTGAGGGCGATCCTGGCGCCTCCGTCGTTGATCCGGTCCGCGTACACGAGGGGAGTGCCCCCCACGAGCGCCGTCGCGTCTTTCGCTATGTTCATTCAGGGCCTCCGTATTCGGAATTGATCTCAGATGATCCAGGTCGCGGACGGATCGGACTCCGCGGCGACGAGATCCGCCACGGTTACCTCCGCGAGGACCGCGCGGAACGCCGCCGCCGCCTTTTCCCAGACCTCGTCGGTAGGATCCTTCCGCACCGAAAGCGAGGAAGCGGGCGTCTCCAAGGCGTCGAAGATATCGAGGGCGCTTATTCGTTCGCTCGGGCGGCCGAGCCGGTAGCCGCCGGCTTGGCCCCGCTCCGCCTCCACGATCCGCGCCCTCCTGAGCGTGGCGGCGATCTTCCGTAAATACGCCTCGGGTATGCCGCGCCTGACTGCGACGTTCGCCGCGTCGACCGTTCCCGCTTCTCCGCTCCGGGCGAGCTCCACCACGAATCGTAACCCGTATCTCGTGCCTGCAGCAACCATACCGTTTAATATAACTAAATTGGTCTATAAACATCAATTTATCATCGCGCCGAAAAAACGGGACGCGCCGCCCCGCGCCTCGGAGTTTTCGGGCTCACCTATCGAGGGGCTCCTAGGCATTTTCCCGCTCTTTCCGGTATGCTCAAGGAGATGAACGGAGGACCCAAGACCATGTACGGCAAGGCCGCCTCCCGCGCGGCGATCGCGCTCCTGACGTTGGCTCTCGCCTCCTGCTCCCGGTTGCTCGGCTGGGGCGTGCTCCTCTGGTCCGTGGAAGAGCCGGCGATACCTTCCGGGACCATCTTGCCGGTCTACATCAGGTCCAACATCGACGGCGTCTGGGTCGTCGGCGTGAACGACGCCGCATCGGGCGAGAAACGGAAGATGGAACTGCCGCTTTGGCGGCTTGAGCTCTACGGCAGCAAACGGAAGGCGACCGCGGCCGCCGAACGGTTTTCCGAATTCGCGGTGACCTACGCCGAAGCCGCCCAGGACGGGCTCCCGATCCGAGCGGAGCCGGATAACGGAGCGCGCCGCGTCTACCGCCTCAAGCAGGGCGAGGTAGTTAAGGTGCTCGACCGGGCGGCGGGGAATCCCGCGATGAGCGGCGATACGCCGCTTCCCGGGGAATGGCTCAAAGTGCTCACCGACGACGGTTCATCCGGGTATTGCTTTTCCTACCGGTTGAGGCTCTTCGAGCATCGGGGCGGAACGCTCGCTTCGGCCGGCGGAGCGACCGCCGACCGCGCCGCCGAAGCCGAGGATCCTAAGCTGGAGCTCATGCTTTCCCGCATCTGGTCGCCCGAAGTCTATAAAGAAATGATCGAGAAGCGCCGCGTCGACCTGGAACGCTTCTCCGACAAGTGGGGTTTCTTCCCCGGCCAGGACCTCGGCATCGTTCGCGTTTCCCTGCCTAACCTCGAACTCTCCTATCCTTACACGGCGGTGGTTAAGGTGGAGGAAAAGGTATGGCGATTCGAGGGATCGCCCGTGCAGGTGACCTTACGCAACGACTCCCTCCTCGCGGTCCAGTATTCCGATTCGGGGGGCGCTCAGCGCACGCAGCTTTTCATGGCCCTGGCCAACGATCCGGCGGACCTCATCGCCCAGGAAACCGAGCGGAGGGACGCCCTCCTGGAAGCCGTCAGGCGGCGCGGCCCGGTGTTCCGCAGCGAGAATTACGGGCTCCTCGCCTTCGCGGAGGACGGGAAGTTCACCTGGCTCAACTACGATCTCCTCGTGCCCTCCATCGTCGGAGCCGGGGCCTCGTCCACGGGTACTGCGGAAATGCGGCTCTTCCTTGACGATCCCTTGTTGCCTTCCTACGACGGGGCGATCTCGCTCGCGTTCGACGGTCTCCCGGCTTCCCGCGTCGATTTCCTCTACGCGCTCGAGCCGAACGGTTTGCGTCTGGAATATCTTCCGGCGAGTTCCCTGGACGGGGTCCTCGTAAAACGCCGCGCGAGTTCGCCGACCGTTATCTTCTTCACCCGCGCGGAGCGATAATCGATGGCGTTCGTTCAATTCACCAAAGTCTCCCTCGCCTACGGCGACCGCGACCTGCTCAAGGAAGTCGGCCTCAACCTGGCGTCGGGTAGCCGCGCGGCCCTCGCCGGCGCGAACGGGTCGGGCAAGTCGACCCTGATGAAGGTCATCGCGGGCGTCATCTCGGCCGATTCCGGCGAACGGGCCGTCCAGAAGGGCACCCGGGTGTCCTACCTACCCCAGTCCGGCATCGTCCACAGCGGAAAAACCCTGCTCGCGGAGGCCGAGACCGCCTTCGGCCCGTTAGCCGCCCTCGTCGGCCGCATGGAGGAACTCGGCAGGATGCTGGAAGGGACGGTAGCCGACGACGACCGTACGGCCGCCCTCGTCGCCGAGCACCACGCCCTGCACGAAGCCGTGGAGGCCTCCGGCTACTACGAGCGCGCCCTCCGCCTCTCCATGGTGCTCGGCGGCCTCGGCTTCTCCGAGGAAGACTTCGACCGGGGCGTAGACGAATTCTCGGGCGGGTGGCAGATGCGCATCGCCCTGGCCAAGGTCCTCCTGGAGGCCCCCGACATCCTCCTCCTCGACGAGCCCACGAACTACCTGGACATCGAGGCGCGGGCCTGGCTCGAGCAGTACCTCCGCGACTTCAAGGGCGGCTACCTCCTCGTTTCCCACGACCGCTACTTCCTGGACGTCTGCACCGACGAAGTCTACGAGCTCTTCCAAGGCAACCTCAAGCGGTACGTCG